>JASMER010000069.1 GCA_030752195.1 Gammaproteobacteria bacterium | reverse complement strand
AGGCGCTAGCCCGTGTTTCATCTTTTTCGACAACGGCGCCCGAGCGGTAAAGGATACCCAGCTCGTTACAGGCCCAGCCGGCGTTATCACCGCAGTAGGTTGACTGCAGCTGAACCAGCCGCTCACAGCTGTTCGCAACCCCGTCTGCACAGGCCTGCTGCCAGAACGGCAGGCTATCTCCAGTGTGCTTGCCGTCCGTTTTACCAATAAAACTCATGAGACCAAACACCAAAATCCAGATACTCATGTGGGCCAGATTACCGCGACCACCAAACCACGGGCCTTTCCACAGGTTCAACGCCACCTCTGAATCAATCGACCGCACCATTCTGTCTATGACAATGACACTGAGGTTCAGCAAGGGCACACAAAGCAGTTTGTCATAGAAGGTCGGTGCACCGACTATATCCAAAAGCGTGTAGAGGGCAAACACGCCAACACCATAAAGCATGCCGAACACCAGTTTGCCAAGCGGAGTACGAGGCGAAGTGGACGGATCAGTAACAAGAAGATGCAGGCCGAGAAATACTGCCGCTGGAATGTCCGAATCAATGAAATAAGGGACGCCAGCGCCGATGGAGTACAATGCACTGAAACTGAACAGCGTGATTGCCGCCATACCAGCAACCAAAGTAATGGAGAAGAAATACATTACCACCAGGCCAATCAGAAACAGGAACGTGTAGATGTTGGGCGCCAGGGTCAGGGTGGACGCGATTTCCTGACCCCAGGTAATACTGGTGGTATTAGTCGCGATCAAAAGCAACGAAAAGACACCGAGCGCAAAAGCAGAGGGATTGAAGATATGGACATTGCGCCCTTCCCGTTGCCAGCGCACATACTCCTTACCCATGAAGCCGACGGCAATCATCAAAAATTGAAGATAGAACCAATCATCCCTGAACCACATGAACAAATTGGTACTGAAGATTATCGGAATCGGGCCAAAACCGAGGGTATAGTCGCGTTTGCGCGACCAGGACAGCAGCATGTCAAAGCTGAAGGCAAACAGTACCTGCGCCGCCAGTAGCCAGAGATGATCGTAGACCGGTCTCCAGTAGTATCCCCAGTAGAGATAGACACTGAACTGCACCATCATCTGAATGTAGTGCTGCCGGCGCACAACCAGCTTGAAACCAAAAGTCTGGCCTGACCAGCGTGCTGTCAGGATCTGGAAAATCTGCCAGGCGCCCAAAGCCAGCGCGGCACCGATCACTGAATAGGCGAGCGTCGCATTGCTTTGTACCCGCGGCGTAAAGGCTAAAAGCAGCAGGCCCGCGGTAAGAGCGGCGGTAATCTTATATGGATTGAGACTGACGCCCGTGTCAGAGGAATCTGAAGGATCATTTGAATGCTTGGAGTGACTCTGTGCAAAGGTGGCCATACTGCTCCTCGTGCCCACGCAAAACGGAGAGTGAGAGGATAAACCAGCTATCGGGCCAATTCAATTTGACCCGGCAGTATTGGCTAGCGTTCATCAGCCTTGAAAAAGCTGTAAAACAGGCGTAATTTCGAATAGCTGTCCGTGAGAGCACGGCGGTTGGATAACAAGATTTGGAGGTTGCCATGTGCAAGCAAAGCCTGACCAAACTCACACTAGCTGCAGCCAGTTTATGCCTGTCGCCGCTGCTGTCCGCTCAGGACAGCGAGATTCCGAGGACGGAATACGGCCATCCGGATTTTCAGGGTTTTTACACGTTCCGGACCATTACGCCCCTGCAGCGTCCCCGGGAACTGGAAAATCTGGAGGTGCTCACGCCTGAGCAGGCGGAAGAATGGGAAGCCTATGAGAACCGTCGCCAGAACCGAGACCTGATCATCGATTCGGTCGGTGGAGCGGGTTATCCCCCCGGCGTCATCTCCTACAACGAATTCTGGTATGAGCGCGGCAGTGAGACCATCGCCGATCGCCGTACCTCACTGATTTACGACCCGCCCAATGGCCGTATCCCCGGACTGAATGAGGCAGGCCGGCAGCGTCGGTCTGCCTACCAACAGATGGTTTTTAACAGTGCCGGCCCTGAGGGGCGCACAACAGTCGACCGGTGTATCACCGGCTTCGTAGGTGGCCCGCCGATGATACCCGGCTCCTACAACAACAACATGCAGCTGGTACAGACTGAGGATCACGTGATGATTCTCAATGAGATGGTGCATACCGCTCGCATCATTCCCTACGCCGATGACTTCGACATCAAGCAAGACAAGTGGGAAGGCAACTCTATTGCACACTGGGAAGATGATACGCTGATCATCGAAACAAAGGGCTGGTATCACACCTATAATCTACGTGGCATGTCCAATGAGGCGCACGTGATCGAGCGCTTCAGCAGGGGGGATGACAATACACTGGAATATGACTTCACCGTAACCGACCCCTTGTCTTGGGATGAGCCTTGGTCGGCACGGGTTCCCCTGCGCGCGTCACCAGATCCGGTATTCGAATATGCCTGCCACGAGGGTAATCACGGCCTGATGGGCATCCTGGCTGGATGGCGCCGCTACGAGGTCATGGGCTTCAACGGCGATGGCTCACCCAAATCTGAGACCGGCGTTGTGCCGACTTCCGAGTAACACTGCCCTTCATCTGTACTGTCTCAGGTAAAAAGCCGGCCGAAGAAGCGGGCCGGCTTTTTGTTTGCGCACCGAACCGATCTGGCGTAATTTCCTGGCTCGAAGCATGAGCATTCACCCTCATCAAACCTGAACAATGCGCGTGAAAACTCCTAGACTCCGCATATTAGCCTTCTTGCTTGCAGCGCTCACAGGGACAGCGCAGGGGGAAGTGCAGTCTCTGTTCATACAGTCGCGGCTTGATTACAACGCTATATTGATCACTGAAGTTGATGTCGTGTTCGTTTACGATGATTCGGTTTTGGAGAATTTCCCGACAACGAAAACTGGATGGTATTCGAATAAGAGGGGCCTTCTGGAATCTGCCGGGGACAATATTGACCTGGTCAGTATTTTTGTCCCACAGGGATTCGATTCTGAAATGGCTAGCCTGCCACAACGACGGGGCCAGGCGATAAAAGTCTTCGTCTTCGGCCAGCACGACAGCTCGACACGCGAACCCATAGAGATTACCGACTTCGAGACAGTCCTGGTGGAAATTGATCAGTTCGGCATCCTCGTCTCTCAAAACGACTGAAGGCATCGGACGCGCTGAGAATGACGCTAAGATTTTGGCATCAAGGTCGTTGGCTCCACACAGTGCGTCCGAATTTGCTGGAACATGGTCTGAGTTTAAGTGTGTCTGCTCGACCTTAATTTCTAAATGCGCGAAGTTCTGCGGGCGAAATGCCCGGCAGATCTACCTGGCACTATTTACCTAACTGCCTTTCTGCGACTCTGAGAGAGTGGAAGTATCAAGACAATAAATGGCTGCAACGCTCTGAATTTGGTGATAAATCGACGTGTCCTCGGTTTGTTACACTGTAGCAAAATCTGAGCGTGCGATTGAACGCGAGAAGTTGCTGGTTTATTCTGCCGTGGTTACTAAACCATAAACGTTGAGAAGAAATCTAATGTCTATTCGCGAGCATTTCAAAGCAGCTTGCACCGCTATACTTGCGGCACCTGCTATGGTCTTGGCACAGGCGGACATGCCTCCGGTCAATGATTTACCTAATCCGTACGCAACCCAATCGGGCTACTTTAAAATGACTCCTGGACGGGAATGGGGGTCTTCCAGCACGGTCGACGTTCACCCAGATGGGGAGAGTATTTGGATTGCTGAGCGCTGTGGCGGCAATATCAATGCGTGCATAGAGCGCCCTGATACAAACATGATCATGCTGTTTGATAAGGACGGAAATATGGTTCGTAGCTTTGGTGCGGGCTATATCACATGGCCACACGGCATCGAGGTCGATCATGACGGAAATGTCTGGATTGCCGATGCCCGAGGTACTAACCAGATTGAAGGCTATGACGGCGAACCATACGGCCATCAGGTCCATAAGTTCAGTCCCACCGGCGTGCATCTAATGTCTATTGGGGTAAAGGGCGGCGGCAGTAACGGAGAATGCTGTTACACTCCGAACGACGTTCTGATTGCGCCAGACGGGTCCATATTCATCGGCGAGGGTCACAGCAGCGCCGAGGGCACACCCAATGCCATGTATAAGTATGATGCCGAAGGCAACCTGATCAAGAAGTGGGGTGAGTGGGGCATGGAGCCCGGCAATTTTCGACAGCCGCATGCGCTCGCCATGGATTCCCAGGGACGATTGTTTGTCTCTGACCGCGGCAACGACCGTATCCAAATATTTGACCAGGACGGTAATCTGCTCGATGTCTGGTATCAGTTTAGCCGCAACAGCGGAATATTCATAGATGAGAACGATGTGCTCTACGCGGCTGACTCAGAGTCTGGCTCTGTAAATCCAGGCCATGGTGCGTGGACTCGAGGAATAAGGGTTGGCAGCGCAATCACAGGTAACGTTGAGTTCCTAATTCCTGACCCTCAGCCAGACTGTCGCGGCACCTGCACTGCCGAAGGCGTGGTGGCTGACAGAAACGGCAATATCTACGGCGCCGAAGTAGGTCCGGTGGGAGGAATCAAGCGCTACGTTAGAAAAATAAATTGACCGAACTGGTTTACACCAAACGAAGAGCCCACATGCAAGTGGGCTTTTTTTTGCCTTTGCATTGTGCTGCGTCAAGAACCGGTGAACGCAGACACACGACTAATGGTTCACCTATCGTTGCCCGAGCCCCAACTAGATATTGGAAACGATCTCATTCAATGTCGCACTCGGACGCATTGCTGCTGCAGCCAGTTCGGGGTCAGGCTTGTAGTAACCCCCCACCTCCATAGCAACGCCCTGAGCCGAGTTTAGCTCTGCCAAAATCCGGGTTTCTTTCTCACGCATGGCAGTCGCGGCAGAAGCAAAATGCTGTGCCAACTCCGCATCATCGGACTGCATCGTCAGAGCCTCAGCCCAGTACATTGCCAGATAAAAGTGACTGCCCCGATTGTCCAGCTCGTTCACCTTTCGCGATGGGGATTTGTTCTCATCAAGAAATTTACCAGTTGCCTGGTCCAACGCCTTGGCCAGCACGTGCGCACGCGAATTGCCCGTGACCTGCGCAAGATGTTCGAGGGAAGCTGCTAGAGCCAGAAACTCTCCCAGCGAATCCCAGCGAAGGTGGTTCTCCTTTTCAAACTGCTGCACGTGTTTGGGCGCTGAACCCCCTGCGCCTGTCTCAAACAGGCCCCCGCCGTTCATCAGCGGAACAATAGAAAGCATCTTAGCGCTGGTGCCTAACTCAAGAATCGGAAATAGATCCGTCAGGTAATCACGCAGCACGTTGCCAGTAGCGGAGATCGTGTCTTTACCCTCACCGATGCGCTCCAGGGAGAAGCGAGTCGCCGCGGCCGGAGCCATGATATGAATCTCAAGCCCTTCAGTTTCGTGTTCCGGCAGGTATGCATTGACCTTTTTGATCAGCTCTGCATCGTGAGCCCGTTCTTCATTCAGCCAGAAGACAACTGGAGTATCACTCAAGCGCGCGCGGGACACTGCAAGTTTCACCCAGTCCTGAATCGGTGCGTCCTTCACCTGGCACATCCGCCAGATATCGCCTTCAGCCACCGCATGTTCAAGCAGGGTCCTGCCGTGACCATCAACGACTGCGATTACCCCGTCCGCGGCAACCTCGAATGTCTTCTCGTGTGAACCATACTCCTCCGCTTTCTGCGCCATCAGTCCCACATTGGGGACGCTGCCCATTGTCGACGGGTTAAACGCGCCATTCTGTTTGCAGTAGTCAATCACCTCCTGGTAGATCCCCGCATAGCTGCGATCTGGGATGATTGCCTTCATGTCGTGGAGCTGACCATCCGGGCCCCACATCTGCCCGGAAGAGCGCAAGGCTGCAGGCATGGACGCATCAATGATGATATCGCTGGGCACGTGCAAGTTGGTGATCCCGCGGTCCGAATCTACCATCGCCATATCCGGCCGGGTGCTGTAAACCGCCTGCAGGTCCGCTTCAATGGCTGCCCTCTGCTCAGCGTTAAGCGACTGAATTTTGGTGTAGACATCGCCAATGCCGTTGTTGGCGTCCACACCGAGCTCAGCAAACTGCTCGCTGTATTTTTCAAAGACGTCCCGGTAGTAGACCTTCACGGCATGGCCAAAGATTATCGGGTCAGAAACCTTCATCATCGTGGCTTTCAAGTGCAGGGACATCAGCACACCTTGATTCTCCGCATCCTCAATCTCCGCTTCGAGAAACTCGCGCAAGTTCTGCACGCTCATGCAGGCAGCATCGATAACCTCACCGGATTGCAGAGCGATATTGTCCTTAAGCACTGAGACCTTGCCATCGCTGCCGGTGTGCTGGATCGTTACAGACGTCGCGGCAGGCACTGTAGTGGACTGCTCACTGCCAAAAAAGTCGCCTCCTGCCATGCTGGCTACATGAGACTTTGACTCTGAAGACCAAGCCCCCATTGAGTGGGGATTCTTTTTCGCATAGTTCTTCACCGAAGTAGGCGCACGTCGGTCGGAATTTCCTTCACGCAAAACCGGATTAACCGCGCTACCTTTAATGCGATCATAGCGAGTCTTGATATCTCTCTCTTCATCACTTGAAGGCTCTTCCGGATATTCAGGAAGGGCGTAGCCCTTCCCTTGCAGCTCTGCGATAGCTGCCTTCATCTGTGGAATCGAAGCCGAAATGTTTGGCAACTTTATGATGTTCGCTAGTGGATCCTGTGTCAGATTACCCAACTCGGACAGCGCGTCGGACTGTTGCTGGTCGGTGCTCAGATAGTCAGGGAAATTGGCTATGATGCGACCGGACAGAGAGATGTCTCTGATCTCAACAGCGACATCGGAAGCGCGGGCAAAGGCTTCAACGATCGGCAGCAGAGAATAGGTTGCGAGCGCAGGAGCTTCATCGGTTTCGGTATAAATAATGGTGGATTTTTTCGCTGACATCATGTTTCCTTATTAAACACGCACTCGACCTGAAAAAGAGGCGCGGATTATAACAGTCAAGGCATAGCGTTAAAACTGAGAAACTTGCGCAAACGTGGGGGCGAGCCTTCTCGCACCAGAACTATCTGCCACAACGGGTAACCAATGAATATAGATACTTCACTACCCGACTTTGTCTTGCGAAAGGCCACGGTCAAAGACTGTCCTCTGATCCTAAGTTTCATCAGGGAACTGGCGGACTATGAGAAACTCCTGCACGAAGTCGTCGCCAGCGTTGAAATATTGGAAGAATCCCTGTTTGGCGAGGTAGCCTATGCCCAGTCTGTCATCGGGGAATATCAGGGCACTGCGGTCGGCTATGCCCTATTCTTTCATAATTTCTCTACCTTCACCGGGAGACCGGGAATTTACCTGGAGGATTTGTATGTTCAGCCCCACATGCGTGGTCAAGGTTTTGGGAAGTGCCTGTTGGCCTATCTTGCTAGGCTGGCTGTCGACGAGGGC
>JASMER010000068.1 GCA_030752195.1 Gammaproteobacteria bacterium | reverse complement strand
CTTGGCATGTACATTGGTATAACGGGCTGGGTATGCGATGAGCGACGCGGATATGCGCTTCGGGACATCGTGAATTATATTCCTCACGACCGCTTATTGATTGAAACGGATGCACCCTACTTGCTACCCAGAACACTGCGCCCAAAACCAAAATCAAGACGAAATGAACCTAAGCATCTCACGGAAGTCCTGAGCGTCCTTGCGGCATGTCGAAATGAGGAGACTGGCTGGCTGGGCCTGACTACATCGAACAATGCCCGCAGTCTGTTTCAGCTCGACGCCAAGCGTCAGTAACTCTTCGTAGAAGCTTCGGCGACCTAAGAGCAGCGATATCAGCATCGACCTTCGTTAACGTCGACACAACGCACTTGACTTTTCTAGCAGGAACTAAGATGTGGCAAAGCGCTCCAATTCTTCCAAAGTAAATGGCCAGCCCAACTCTCGCTGAGAGTCACCTTTGCTCACGACGGGAATTCGTGTGCCGTATCGGTCTGCCAGTTTTTCGTCAGTCACGATATCGATTTCGACAACAGCAATATCCCATTTGGTGTTCAGCTGGGAAATCAGATCAGCAGCGAGCTCACACAAGTGGCATCCAGCGGTGGTGTAAAAAGTCAGATTTATCACGAAGCAGCCTGAGTTCTGTGATTTTGGTGCATCAAATATTTGGTAGCTTAAGCAGCATTAGATAAAAACCTGCCTGTATTTGCCAGCGAGAATACTCGTCAAGCTGAAGGCGGCTTGGCATACCTTCGAAAACTTGAAGTGCATTGGGAAGATTGCAGTCTAACTGATGAAAACCCATGTAATCTTCCCGCCATGAATAAGCTACACTCCGCTACAATGTTCGCCTAGACATGCATTTCAAAACGTTTACAATCGCGAGACTCCTCTTCAGTACCTCGCAGAATTGGGAATCCCTATAAATGAGCCAACACGGAAACATAGTTAAGCTAAAAGACTGGCTTTCAAAGCAGATCATTGGTCAAGAGAGGCTTCTCGACCGACTCCTGATTGCTTTGCTTGCTGATGGCCATCTGCTAGTTGAAGGGGCGCCCGGGTTAGCTAAAACGAAGGCTATCAAAGACTTATCACGATCTGTTGAAGGGGATTTCCACCGAATTCAGTTCACCCCCGACCTGCTACCCAGCGATATCACAGGCACGGAAATATTCAGACCGGAGGATGGCTCCTTCCGCTTTCAGCAAGGCCCAATTTTTCACAACCTAGTGCTGGCTGACGAGATCAACAGAGCCCCTGCTAAAGTCCAGTCTGCTCTGCTGGAAGCAATGGCAGAGCGACAGGTGTCAGTGGGGCGCGACTCCTTCACACTGCCGGATCTGTTCCTGGTGATGGCAACCCAGAATCCCATAGAGCAGGAAGGCACCTACCCGCTGCCGGAAGCTCAGCTTGATCGGTTCCTTATGCTAGTGAAGATAGATTACCCTGCAGTGGAAGCGGAAAGAGATATTCTGAATCTGGTCAGGAACGAGGCCGCTAATGTCGAAGGTCAGGCGCCGGATCAAGTGGCTCAAGCCGATTTATTCTCAGCCCGCCAGGAAGTGCTGGCCATGCATATGGCGCCTGAGGTGGAGGAATACATCATCCAACTGGTTATGGCGACCCGGAAACCGGAGCTCTATGGAGACGATCTCAAAGCCTGGCTGGAATATGGAGCCAGCCCACGCGGCACGATCTCACTGGACCGCTGCGCCAGGGCGCATTCCTGGATACAGGGCCGTGATTTTGTTAGCCCGGATGATGTCCAGGAAATTTTGTTTGATGTGCTGCGCCATCGAATTTTGCTTAGCTTTGAAGCCGAAGCCAGTGGCATCACTCCAGACCACGTACTCGAAACGATAAGAGAACGTGTCCCGTCCGCCTGATTAATTTGTTTCCTCCGAATGTCAGCTAGACTAGTCATCGACCCTCAGTATGCTCGCTACCAGAGCACAGGGGCCGTCGTCTCGCTGCAGCAGCTTCTCATTCAACGCTACGCGGCAAGGACTCTCGAATATCTCGCTCATAACCGCTCTATCGCCGGCATCTCCGGCTTGCATCTTTCAAAAATGCGCGGCAGGGGGATCGATTTTGAAGAATTTCGCCCATACCAAGCTGGGGATGACATTCGTCTGATTGACTGGCGGGTAACCGCTCGCACGAGCCGACCCTTTACTAAGGTTTTTCGAGAAGAGCGAGAAAGACCCGTCATAATCGCCGTAGACCAAAGCCGTAATATGTATTTTGGCAGTCAGGTAGCCTTCAAATCTGTCATTTCAGCGCAGGCCGCCGCCGTCTTCTGTTGGTTGGCAGTTGATAATGGCGATCGGGTTGGCGGTCTGGTCTACTCAGACAGAAGCTCCAGCCTTGTTCGACCAAAGCGATCGAGACGCTCTGCTTTACATTTGCTTAATCAGGTACATCGGTACAATCAGGAGCTGCAGCGAGTAACCTCTCCCAACGAAGATCCGCCACCCAACCCTGAGTTTCGCCCCGGCCTTGCTGCTGCGCTGGGGCAGATACAGCGAATCTCAAAACCGGGGTCCACGCTTTACATCATCTCAGACTTCATGACTCTGGATGACAAAGCGCTTCAGTATATGAACCAACTGTCTCGGCACAATAATGTTATCTGCTGCCTCGTTTACGACGTGCTGGAGGAAAATCTTCCAGTACCCGGCATTTACAGCATCACTGATGGCAGCCGAAAGGGCGCTTTGAATACACATAATTCGAAGGCCCGGCAGCGCTATAAACACCAATTTCAAGAGCGGATGCAGTTTCTCGAGAGCGAACTCGATAAACTGCAAATTCGCCTGATCAAAATGCGAACCAATCAACTAGTAGTTGAACAAATCAGAGAATGGATAGCGAAGAATTACTAGCTCAGCTGGCGGACATCCATTTGCCCACCGAAGTCAGCTTTTGGCCGCCCGCCCTTGGCTGGTGGATTCTTGCACTGTTGGTATTAATCGCCGGTAGTTTTGCAACCAGAAAGCTTTATGAAAAAGCTGAGCAGCGCAAGGCCTGTCAAAATGCCTTGGCTGAACTCGAGAACTGCCTGGAAAGACTGGACGAAGGTGCCGGCCAGAAAAAACTGCTTCGATATGTGAATGATGTGAATAGCGTACTGCGACGCGTCGCTCTAGTTAAGTTTCCTGAATCAAATCCAGGCAGTCTGGTAGGAGAAACTTGGATAGCTTTTATCCGCCGAACAGGTAACTCCTCACAGCTGGATGACCAGCTTTCCGCTGCCCTATCCCATGGTCGATTTAGAAAGCAGTTAGAGGTGGACAGTCAGGCACTTAATCAGATGGCGCGTAGCTGGATACTTAGTGTTTATCAGAAGGAAACAACTCCTCCTAGAGGGCTAGAATTGACGGAAGGGTCTCACCAATAATGCTCGAATTCACCTGGCCATGGATCTTTGTCCTCCTCCCGCTACCTTATTTGGTATACCGCCTTTTCAGTCAGGCACCGCGACAGGACGCAGCGCTTTATGTACCATTTTTTAGTATTCTGTCCCGATTACAGTCTGATAATGAAAGTCTGAGTAGCGGTCGCTTACTGAGCCTAATGTGCTGTACGCTGATCTGGCTTCTTACTGTCATAGCCGCCAGCAGACCGCAATGGCTTGGCGACCCGGTTCAATTGCCTTCGACGGGTCGAGATCTCATGCTGTCTGTGGACATTTCAGGCTCGATGGAAGCGCAAGACATGGTAGTCGGCAATAGGCAGGCTTCACGGATTGACGTTGTGAAGGCAGTTGTCGGGGACTTCGTTGAACGCCGTGAGGGCGACAGACTCGGCTTGATTCTCTTCGCGGCTCACGCTTACATACAGGCCCCTCTGACTTTTGATCGAGAAACTGTCGGTACGCTCCTGGATGAAGCTGAAATCGGCATCATTGAGGAATCGGCCACCGCGATCGGGGACGCCATCGGATTGGGCGTTCTTCACCTGAGAAACCGGCCCGAAAACAGCCGTGTTCTGGTCTTGCTGACAGATGGCGTGAATAACGCCGGTGCAGTGTCTCCAGAGCAGGCGGGCCAGCTCGCACAGCAGGAGAATATCAAGATCTACACGATCGGAATCGGAGCAGATCAGGTTGTTCAGCGTACTTTCTTCGGAGCGAGGGCTATCAACCCCTCCGCCGAACTAGACGAAGCAGTACTCACCCAAATTGCTGAATCCACCGGAGGAAGATATTTCCGGGCCCGTGATGTGAACGATCTGGTGGGTATTTATGAAGAATTGGACCGACTCGAGACCGTTGAGCAAGATGAGCAAACCTATAGACCTACCCGCGTCCTTTTCTACTGGCCGCTTGGGGCCGCTCTGATCATCAGCTTTTTACTAACACTGTTTTCCATTCCCTGGCTATCGCTCACCGGCCGCGCACGCGTGCATGGTGACGACGATGCGACGCCAAGGCCCGACGTGAGCAGCGCTTGATGGAAATTCTAATTCCTGCCAATTTGATCGAGAACTTCCAGTTCCTCAGACCCCTTTGGCTCTTGGGTTTGATTCCTGGCGCAGTATTTATCTTTGCGCTTTGGCGTATTAATTCCGTTGTGACAGCCTGGGACAGAGCAATCGATAAGTCTTTGCTTCCGTTTCTGCTCGACCGAAGCAAGAATACAGCACAAAGAACACCCCTTCTGCTTCTGAGCTTCGCCTGGACACTGAGTATTCTCGCCATGGCGGGCCCTGTGTGGAAACAGCTCCCACAACCCGTTCAGAAGCGGGAAGACGCTTTAGTGATTGTTTTCGACCTTTCCCTCTCTATGTTCGCTCCGGATCATCAACCCACTCGTCTCGATCTGGCGAAACGAAAGCTAAGAGACATTCTGGCTCTGCGAGAAGAAGGCCAGACGGCTCTGGTAGTTTATGCGGGCGACGCACATACCGTGACTCCGCTGACGGATGACGTCGTAACGATCGAATCACTGGTGCCCTCCCTAAGTCCGAATATTATGCCGTTGTTCGGCTCTAATCCTGTTGCTGCGGTCGACCTAGCGATTGGCTTGTTGGATGAAGTAGAAGCAACCAGAGGACGAATTCTTCTGATGACTGACGGAATAAATGGCTTTTCTGAGGAACAGCTTCTTGCTAACCGCCTGCAAGAAACTGAATACGAGCTATTAATCATGGGAATCGGCACTGAACAGGGTGCGCCAATCCGAACCAGCGACGGTAGTTTCCTCACCGACCAAATGGGGGCAATCGTGACCCCCACGCTTAATCGTAATGTTCTACAATCCTTGGCAAATCGGACCGGAGGACGTTACCACGACATTCAGCTTGCCGACTCAGATCTGGCCTTTCTATTATCAAACTTCGATCTCCTAGACGATGACGAATTGAAGGAAGTAGATGAGGAATTTGATATCTGGTACGAATCCGGCCCGTGGCTGCTTCTTCTCGTTCTACCTGTAGCTGCCATGAGCTTTAGGAAAGGCTGGCTGTTTAGCTTGGTCCTTCTCAGCACCACGGGTGTCTTGCTCCCTTCCAATCAGGCGCAGGCGTTTGATTGGAGAGATCTTTGGCAGACAAAAGATCAGCAAGCTGCCGTAGCATTTGCCAACGAAGAGCATGAGCTGGCAGCCGCCTTATTCGAGTCTTCCGAGTGGTCAGGGGCCGCCAACTATCGGTCTAAAAACTATGAATCCGCAATAGCCGCCTTCAGCGCCATAAATACGCCTGACGGGCATTATAATCGGGGCAACTCGCTCGCTCTGGCAGGGAATTATCCTGAAGCCATAGCGGCTTATGACGCTGCTCTTTCAATGGCCCCCGACCATGCGGACGCGCTCAACAATAAAGCCATTATTGAGGAGTTACTTGAACAACAGGAATCCGAAGAGGGAGAGCAGCAGGAAGGAGACAGCCAGGAAAACCAGTCAGAGCAAAATTCCCAGAATGAGTCTGAGCAAGAGGAAAACTCCGAACAGCAAGATCAACAGAGCCAAGAAGGGAATCAGGATCAGCAAGAGCAACAACAGAATCAGCCTCCAGAAGAACAAGAAGGCTCAGAGTCTAACAGCGAGCAAAACACCCCTTCAGAAGCTTCCAATGAGGAATTCGAAGAGCAGCAGTCGCTCGAACAATGGCTTCGCCGTATTGAAGATGACCCGGGCGAGCTTCTTAGACGCAAATTTCGCTATCAATATCGTCAGCGGCAACTCAATGGCACAGCCAATAACACTAGCAGCGGAGGCCAGATATGGTAAACCAGGCATCGCTTAGAGCAGCCGCCGTGTTTGTACTGTTCTTTCTGGTTTTTCCAGCCGTTGCTCAGAACGTTGAAGTATCGATAGATCGTGGTGAAATAGCGCGAGGGGAAACCTTGACCTATACCATTAGGGTTTTCGAACAACGTCAAGGGATGCAGCTTGATCTGACGCCCCTCACGGAAAATTTCGATGTCCTCGGCACCCGGACATCTAGCCAGATCCGCTCGATTAATGGATCGGTGGAATCCTGGACTGACTATATTGTCACGCTGTTTCCCCTCACGGAAGGAGATCTGGAAATCCCGCCACTGACCATAAACAATTCACGCACTGACCCGATTACTGTGAAGGTAGTCAATCAAGGAGCGCGTTCGAATCAGTCCTCAGAGGAGCTCTTTCTAGAAATAGAAGTCAACAAAGATAGCATTTACGTGCAGGAGCAACTGCTGTTTACCGTCAGACTGTTTTATACAATCAACGGCATTCGCAACCCTCAGTTCACCGAACTTGAGATGCCTGACGCCGTGATTCAACTGATCGGCTCCCCGAACCAGTATGAAAAGCTCATCGATGGCGTGCGCTATGGCGTCTATGAGAAGCGCTACGTCATCTTCCCACAAAGAAGTGGCCCCCTTGAGATTCCCGACATTCTTTTTCGGGGAGAGGTGACCGATGGTTCGAGCAACTTCGTTTTCAGGAATCTTAACACAAGGCGAGTGACTGCCTTTATCGACGGCATGACCGTCGACGTCAAGCAACGCCCGGCAGTTGCTGCCAACAGCCCTTTTTGGCTGCCCGTATCCGGTCTGACTCTCGAAGACGACTGGGCGCCTGACACCAAAGAGCTCCAAATTGGTGACTCTATCGTTCGTACCATCACCATGAGCGCAGATGGGCTTGATGGTGCGATGCTGCCGCCGTTTGGGGCAGCCGACCTTAATGGTGCTAATACATATCCCGACCCTGCCGAAATCGACCGCACGTTCGTTAGCGGAGCAATCGTGGGCACCCGCGTTGAAACAATGACGATTGTTCCGACCATCGACGGAAAACTTGAAATTCCTGAAATTGCCATTCCCTGGTGGAACATTGATACCGATAAGCCGCAGGTCACCACCATTCCAGCAAAAACGCTTAATGTCGGCGCACTAGCTGGAGCGGCTCCGGCTGAACAGGCTGTATCCAGCAGCGGCAATTTGGAAGAATTGCTGGCAATGCCCCCTGTCGTAGACCAGGAAATGATTGACGAACAAGCCGAAGCCGAATACATAGAAATAGAGGCTAACTGGCTCCGTTATCTTATCTCAGCAGCCTTTCTCATCGTGCTGGTCAGCATC
>JASMER010000067.1 GCA_030752195.1 Gammaproteobacteria bacterium | reverse complement strand
ACCGTTATATTATCAGTAACTGTCGAGGCCCCAGAGATGTCGTTCACGTGATTGCCTTGTTCAGACTCGCCGGCTGGAAAAATAACCTCAGCGTTGACATCGTACCACTGTTCGAAACCATCGACGATCTAAAAACGGCTGACCGGACCATGTCTGACCTGTATGACAGTCATCCATACAACCAACATTTGCAAGGCAGAGACTGTCAGCAAACCGTCATGCTTGGATTTTCTGATGGCACAAAAGACGGCGGCTACCTGATGGCCAACTGGGCCATCTACTGTGCCAAAGAAGCAATCACTTCAGTCTCCCGGAACGCAGGGATCAAAGTCACGTTTTTTGACGGCAGAGGTGGGCCTCCTGCGCGAGGGGGTGGAAACACCTACAAGTTTTATGCTGCGCTTGGCAAGGAAATTGAAAACACTCAGATTCATCTGACGGTACAGGGACAAACGATCAGCTCTTATTACGGAACTGATACAGCTGCTAGGCATAATCTAAATCAGCTGCTTGCGGCAGGGCTGGAAAGCAATCTGTTCCATCGCCCAGAAAGAGAGCTGAACAGCGGGCAGCGAAAATTGATTCAACGTCTGGCTACCATCAGCTATGAGAAGTACCTAGCGTTCAAGTCCAATCCTTTGTTTTTGCCTTATCTGGAAGAAATGAGCACTCTGCACTATTACGCGCAGTCGAACATAGGCAGCAGGCCGGCAAAAAGAGGGCAAGCTGACAGCTTAAAGTTTGAGGACCTGAGGGCCATTCCATTTGTCGGTGCCTGGGCCCAGCTAAAACAGAACGTTCCGGGATACTTCGGTTTAGGTACTGCACTAAAAAGCATTGAAGAGCAGGGTCAGCTCGCACAGTATCAGGCACTATATCGCGAGTCGAAATTTTTCGAAGCAATGATCAGTAACAGCATGCAGAGCATGTGTAAAAGTATTTTTAAACTGACCGCTCATATGGAAAAACACCAACGATTTGGAGAATTCTGGCGTTTGATCAAGCAAGAATATGACCTTAGTAAAGAAATGGCGCTGAAGGTTTCTGGTCAAAAGGCGTTGCTTGAAGACAGCCCAACCAGCCAGGCTAGCATTAGACTTCGTATGAAAATCGTTCTACCGCTTTTGGTTATTCAACAATACGCGCTGACTCGCGTTAATGACCTTGTTAATTCCGATCTGGCGGAAAGTGAGGCGGAGCTGTTGCAGACTTATGAAAAAATGATTGTGCGCAGCCTCTTCGGCAACATCAACGCCTCCAGAAATTCGGCATAAATCGTATTTAAAGCGTGAACTCCACGGTCGCTCCGGGGCCCAGAGGGATACCAAAGATCACCCAAATCACCGTCATGACGATGCCAGAGAACAGCAACAACAGCGAGTAAGGCAGCATCGTTGCTGCCAGACTACCGAGACCAAAATCTTTCTGCCATCTCTGACAGAAAACGAGTATCAATGGAAAATACGGCATCAGGGGTGTGATGATATTGGTAGCCCCATCGCCGACCCGATAGGCGGCAGTGCTCATTTCCGGGCTCAGTCCCAGCAGCATCAGCATAGGCACCAAGACGGGGGCTAATAAGGCCCACTTCGCACTGGCTGAACCGATGAACAGATTGATTGAGGCGCCGAACAAGATGATTAAAGTCAACAGAACAGAGTCCGGCAGACTCGATCCTTGCAAAATCACTGCCCCTTTAATGGCAAATATCAGACCTAAATTAGACCAGTTGAACATCGCCACAAAATGCGCTGCAGCAAACGCTAGGACCAGATAATAAGACAGCTCGCTCATGGACTCGCTCATCATCCGTACGATATCCCGATGAGACTTCACCGACCCTGATGCGGTGCCATAGGCCCAACCAGTCATTAGAAACAGGATGAAGAACCCGGCAACCAAGGAGCGAAACAACGGATTCAGACGTGCTTCGGGATTGGCAGACTCATCAATCAATGGCGTGCCGGGTGCCACACAGAGAAAAACCCAAACCAAGATAACAGCAAGGGCCGCAAACCCCGCTCGCTTTAAGCCCTGAATCTCTGCCGGCAGAAGCGACGCACCGGATTCCCTCTGGTCATGAGCCGCAGGCTCGTCACCAACCTGAGGGCTTACAGGAAGCAACCGGGGCTCGATGATTTTGTCAGTCACAAACCAGATAACCGGCAGGAACACGAAGGTCATACCCACAATGAAATACGCATTACCCGCAATGTTGGCATCCCAAGAGGGCAGTACGGTCTCTGCCGCTGCCTCGGTGATGCCAAACAGCAAAGCATCAAGCTGTCCGGGCAGCAGGTTAGCGGAAAATCCCCCTGAGACACCTGCAAAAGCTGCGGCGATGCCGGCTATAGGGTGGCGTCCGGCTGCGGAGAAAATCACCCCGGCCAACGGGATAAGCACCACATAAGCAGCATCCGCAGCCAAGTTTCCGACCATCCCGATCAAGGCTACCACCGGCGTAAGCAGAATTTTTGGCGCCCGGTTGACGGCTCCGGACATCGCTGAGGCAAACAGCCCTGTGCGTTCAGCAACCCCCGCTCCCAACATAACGACCAGGACGTAGCCGAGTGGATGAAAGCTTGCAAATGTCTCGGGCATGTCAACCAGTAAGCGCTGGATATTATTCGCTGAAAGAAGACTTTCTGCACTGATTCGGATGGCATTGCCGAATTCATCGACCTGAGTGGGATGAACAGCAGAGACTCCGATAGCCGCCAGGAATACACTGACGAAGACGACCGCCGCGATACAGTAAAAAAAGATAAAAACGGGATCCGGCAGTCGATTTCCGGTGCGCTCGATCCATGCCAGTATGCCCTTTAGCTCAGGAGGCTGTTGATGATCAATATGCATGTTGTGGCCTCAAGCGAGTCGCGATGAACAGTGGTTCATCGCAGTAAGCGATAGAAATCCCGCAAATCATTTACATAGAATTCCGGTTGCTCAAGTGCTGCGAAGTGACCGCCTTTTGGCATGACGGTCCAGTGCCGCAGATCGTAAGCTTCCTCTACCCAGGCTCTCGGTAGAATGTAAATCTCTGCAGGAAAGATGGCGGCACCCGTTGGGACATTGATGAATTCCATCGGTTTCAGGGGGCTGCGGTTGCGGTTCTCATAGTAAATCCGCGTCGACGAGGTAATGCTGTTGGTGAACCAGTAGATTGAAATATTGGTCAGAAGTTCATCTTTAGTGAAATTGTTGTCGAGGTCGCCGTTGGGGCCCTGGGGCAAATCGCTCCAGCCGTGAAATTTTTCGACGATCCATGCCGCCAGTCCGGCGGGCGAGTCATTTAAGCCATAACCCAGTGTCTGCGGTTTGGTGCCTTGAATCTGCTGATAGCCTACCTCATTCAACATAAAAGACCGTCTTGCTTCGACTCTTGCCGCTTCATCTGCAGGAACGGCATCCCGACGGGCCGCATCGGAAGGCGGATTCGCGAGGATCATGTTTGAATGCAGGCCAATCAGGCGCTCGGGATAATGGTTTGCGAGATGGCGATTAATGATTGCCCCCCAGTCGCCCCCGGCAAGCGCATAACGCTCATATCCCAACCTCTCCATCAAAGCTGCAAAGGTCAGAGCCATTTGCTCAGGGCCGAAACCCGGAGTGCCTGGCGCAGAGGAAAAGCCGAAACCCGGAAGCGATGGAGCAATAACGTGAAAGGCATCACTCGAATTGCCACCATGCTGTTCAGGGTTGGTCAGTGCTGGGATGATTTTCTGAAATTCACTGATTGATCCCGGCCATCCATGGACCAGTAACAGCGGGATCGCATCGGCCCGATCAGATCTTTGATGGATGAAGTGGAGGTCGATATCGTCCAGAATGGTTTTATAGTGGTCGAACTTATTCAGAGCGTCCTGCTGTGCAGGCCAGTCAAATTCTGATTGCCAATAGCCCAGCAACTCGTCAAGGTAGCTCAGTTCAGTACCATACTCCCAGCTGGTGCCCGGTATCTGATCTGGCAATCGGGTCAGCGCCAGACGGGCATGCAAATCTGTAATTGCAGCTTCATCGACGTTGATTTCAAACGGCCTGATAGTGTCAGGGTTCGCCGCCAAGGGTTCAGTGTTCTCTCTGTTAGAGACTTGATTAAGTGTTTCAGGTGACATGATTTGTATAGTATCCGGGGCTGCGGAGGATTGACACGTCACTACTGTAAACACAAACCCGAACAGGAGGCCCTTCGTAAGGCCGTCACTCCAAGTCCTTTTCGATGGGTCAGGCTCATGAGTCACATGGCACGCTTGCGTGTCCGCAAAAATCACCGGGCTGTCGTGAATTGGCTGTCGTGAAATCATCATCGGTTAACCGCTTTGTTTTGGAATATAGTCGCAATCAGGGTAATCCGGTCTATCATCTCAGGCGTCATGTGTTAAAAGCAATCGTGGACCTGTGTCGAGTAAAGAGAGGCTGGCTGGCACGACCCTGATGTGGTTCTGACAACTGACTATCGAGAATTACCAGGGCGCGCGTGTAAAAGGACCAAGATCGGTGCCTCCGGTCCCGTAATGTGGCGTCGCACGCGCATCGTCAGTCACGCGGATCAGCTGAAGGTTTTGTACCGCAAACCTTGATCGAATACGCTTCTACGGCGAAAGACCGGCTTCCGGTGATACAGATCAGGATGCTTATTATTAAAGAGGGAAGACAAGATGTTATTCGGAATGAGTAAGAAACCCGTTGAACTGCCAACAGCGGAGAGCGCAATACCCGACCGTGCCTATCCCAATCAGTTTTCCCGTGAACACTTTGTGAATGGGAATCCTATCGAGGAACCTGTGCCGGCCAATCTCCGCAAAGCCGTATTTGGCTTGGGGTGCTTTTGGGGAGCAGAGCGGCTTTTCTGGGAATTGCCCGGGGTGTTCAGCACGGCGGTGGGCTATGCGGGAGGGTTAACGAAAAATCCAAGTTATGAAGATGTGTGTAGCGGAAAAACAGGCCATACCGAGGTTGTTCTGGTTTTCTATGACCCCAAGCTTATCTCCTATGAGCAGCTGCTCGCTGCATTTTGGGAGGCCCATGATCCTACCCAGGGCATGCGACAAGGTAATGATCTCGGAACGCAGTATCGCTCCGCCATCTATTGGACCGACAGTCAGCAGTGTGATCAAGCCACGGCGAGTCTGGCGCATTTTCAACAGGCATTGCGCGGAAAATCATTCGGTAATATTACCACTGAAGTCAGAGAGTTAAGTGATTTTTATTATGCTGAAGATTATCATCAGCAGTATCTCGCAAAAAATCCTGGAGGCTACTGTGGGCTCGCGGGAACGGGCGTTTGCTATGCCGCCAAGTCTCGCGCCTAGCCGTTCATATACGGCAGGCTTCCAGAGGATAGGCGCTAGGTGGGTTCGTTAACTGAGCGGCCTGCTGGGTCGTCTGATAGATTGTCTGTGTTTTGTTGTGCTGGGTGCTTCACATGACCTCTCCTGGATTTGATCCTCTCGTCATTGCTATTTCATCTCGAGCACTGTTCGACCTTGCCGATAGCCATGCGGTTTATGAGCAAGAAGGCCTCGCTGCTTACCAGCAATACCAGATTGAACACGAGGATGAACCCTTACTGCCGGGGGTGGCTTTTCATCTTGTTGAGAAATTGCTGAATCTCAACCAATTGGTTGACGGGGCGCCGGTAGAAGTCATTCTGCTGTCACGAAATAGCGCTGATACCGGGCTCAGGGTGTTTAATTCTATTGAGCATTATCATCTCAACATCACGCGCGCGGCATTTTGCGGCGGGGACAGCCCTTATCGGTATATTTCTGCTTTCAACAGCCATTTGTTTTTATCCACCGACGGAGCAGATGTCCGACAAGCACTGGAACTGGGTGTCGCTGCAGCCACAATCCTGCCATCAGTGAAAGGCAATACCAATGAGCAGATCCTCAAAATCGCCTTCGATGGGGACGCTGTACTCTTCTCAGATGAATCAGAAAAAATATTTAAAAACAAAGGTCTAGAAGCATTTACTAAGAATGAGCGAGATTCGGCGAATCAGCCGCTGGCCGGCGGACCATTCAAGCCTTTTTTGCACGCCTTACAACAGCTCCAGCGCGCTTTTCCCTCCGGTGAGTCGCCCATCAGAACGTGTCTGGTCACTGCAAGAGCGGCGCCGGCGCATGAACGGGTGGTGCGCACCTTACGCGCCTGGGATATCCGGATCGACGAGTCGCTTTTTCTCGGAGGTCTGTCGAAGGGTGAGTTTCTCCAGGCTTTCGACGCAGACGTTTTTTTTGATGATCAGCAGGGCCACTGTGAATCTGCGCGTCATCACGTGGCAACCGGGCATGTTCCGCATGGTGTTGCCAATCGGTAGCAGTCCGTGTACCGATTTTCTCAGGTCCAGTCTGTAAGATTCTCGCTGTAATCGAATGTTCGGGCCGATTGCGCCCAATTATTCCGCATCTGTGTCAATGTTCCACGCTGACACAGGCAATGTTCCACGTGAAAAACACTCGATTAAATAGAGGTTTAGACTGGTTGAATGGGGCAGTATGATGTTAGGTCTGGCTTATAAATATCGTCCGCCGCGGTACGGGTTTGGTAGCGTCCCTAGCTTAGGCTCACGCGGTATCGCATGCCAAAATCGCCTGAATTTGCTACCTTCTAGCTCTCTCAGCCTAACGCCGCTGTTTTTTAGCTGGATGAACCTTAATTTCCGCTAACGCTCCAGCCGGCTCGCACTAACTCTGGACTCATACAAGGAGATT
This sequence comes from Gammaproteobacteria bacterium, assembly GCA_030752195.1. Classification (GTDB taxonomy): domain Bacteria; phylum Pseudomonadota; class Gammaproteobacteria; order Pseudomonadales; family Pseudohongiellaceae; genus UBA9145. Next base: position 953 of record JASMER010000067.1, on the reverse strand, counting down.
TATTCAATGGAACTGGCCTGCTTAGATTTAGAGGGTGTGCTGATCCCGGAAATCTGGATTGGTTTTGCTGAAAAGACCGGCATTGACGAGCTCAAAGCCACAACCCGGGATATCCCAGATTACAACGTCCTGATGAGACAACGTTTGGATATTCTTAATCAGCACAAGCTCGGCTTGCCAGACATTCATGAGGTCATTGCGACATTGAGTCCGCTTGAAGGGGCAACCGACTTCGTCAGTTGGTTGAAGTCACGGTTTCAGCTCATTATTTTATCAGACACCTTTTATGAATTCTCTCACCCACTGATGCGGCAGTTAGACTTTCCGACCTTGTTCTGCCATCGCCTGATCACTGATGAGCAAGGTCACATTGTTGATTACAAATTGCGCCAGGAGGACCCTAAGAGGCAATGCGTAAAAGCTTTTCATGGGCTTAACTTTCGGGTGATCGCTGCAGGCGATTCCTATAATGACACAACGATGCTGGCTGAAGCTGATGCGGGTATTCTGTTTCGGGCTCCAGACAATGTCATTGCCGAGTTCCCTCAGTTCCCCTCTGTGACAAGCTATGAAGAGCTTAAGCAGCAATTCATTGCCGCCAGCGCGCGGGAGCTGAGTTAGGGCCATTACGGGCGTCAGGGTCTGCTCAGACGTTTGAGCACCTGAGCCAGACTGCCGAAGAGACGTTAATCTTCCTTTTCTGCCAGCCAGAGTGCGCCGCTTTGCACCAGCCGGCAGATCAGCGACCGACTTTCGTCCGTCTGCCAGAGGTCTGAAACGTTAAAAATGTTTTCCAGCTCATCAGCACACAGCGTCCTCACCGCAGACAGACAAGTTCTGTTAAGCTCATAGCTCTCGCCATCAACGAATAACAACACGAGGTCGGAGTCTGTCTGGACTGTATAAGCAAATCGCGACGCCGGATTTCTCACCAGCTCTACTGTCGGTCCCCG
>JASMER010000066.1 GCA_030752195.1 Gammaproteobacteria bacterium | reverse complement strand
TTTCTGGGCGTTAAGTGGAATATCCAAGCAGTTGGCCCATGCGCACGCTTGAATGGGACTGCAAGAAAGGGTCGAGTTGAACCGCATTCGGTTCGAACAGCACAATGGCAGTCGATCCCAGACAGAATCTGCCGAGTTCAGCTCCCTTGGCCAACTCCACCGGCGAAGCTGCCCCAGAATAATTAACTAGCTGGCGGGCTTTCGCGGGCCCCGGGCAGACCTGCCCTGACCAGACCGTCTCAATCCCCGCGACGATCATCGCACCCACCAGCACCACCGCCATGAGTCCTTGAGCGGTCTCGAACACACACACCAGGCGCTCGTTACGGGCGAACAGCCCGTGGACGGAATCGGCTGTCAGGCGATTAACGGAGAACAGTTTGCCCGGCACATAGATTGTTCGCAGTAGCTTGCCTGCGAGCGGCATATGTACCCGGTGATAATCACGGGGCGAGAGATAGACGGTGGCGAAGCTGCCCCCGACAAAGCGATGGGACTCCCTATCAGTCAGCAACTGCGTCACGGTGTAGTGCTTGCCTTTGGCTTGCAGAATTCTGTCTTGGTCGATGCGGCCCAGCCCACTGATGGCTCCGTCAGCAGGACACACCACGGCGCCGTCAGAGTCGTCAATGGGGCGGGTGCCAGGCACCAGCGCGCGGGTAAAAAAGGAATTAAAATTGTCGAACTCCGCCGGATCCTGAATGACAGCTTCGCTCATGTCGACCCCGTAATGGCGAATAAACCAGCGGATCAGCCACGTGCTCGCCCATGGGCTTTCTGCCAGTCTGCCGATTAGGCGAGACAGTCCATGGTGTGGTAACAGAAATTGCAAAAGTACAAAGAGTCGCAACAAATCGATTTCCCAATGCGCAGCAGGCTCTATTCTACTCTGTCAGCCGGCCCGACTGATAGGCGAAGCCGACAGGCCTCGCCCAGCTGACCCCTGTTCATCTGCAGTGTTATCATCAGGAACGCGGAATTCACTTCAGCTAAACGCTCGCGCAACCCACACGATAAAAAGATCTTTTAAGCAGGTCATGTAAGTTGTTACTCAAGCCCTCATGCAAACCCCTGGTCAACTCCTGAAGTCAGTATGCCAGTTGCTCGCAGTTGGCAGTGGTCTCTCCACGGCGCGCTCGGCCAGTTTTGCGCGTGCTTTGCACACCTGCCTCGTCCCTATTGTGATCTTTCGCGTTCAACCGGTGTGTCCTGCGCTGGCCTGTTGGCTGAAGCCTCTCACTTCGGCCGCATCGGGGTATTATCATGACCGATGAAACCATGCACGCCTACTCCCTGACCGAACTGGGCTGGCAGCGGGTATTCCGGCAGCAACTGACGCTTGAAGAGCTTGAACGGTGGCAACCGATGCGGCTGATTGAACAAAGCCGTCATGAGGTGACGCTGATCGGGGAGCAGGGTTGCTGCACGATTTCTCTGCTGTCCTCCATGCCGCAGATGGTTGTCGGAGATTGGGTGCTTGTGAACAGCGAAGGCAGCTTTGAGCGCCTGCTTGACCGGAGCACCTGCTTTCGGCGCATCGCGGCAGGCCACCAGAAGCAAGAGCAGCTGATTGCGTCAAATGTCAATACCGCTTTTATCGTTTGCTCCCTCAACGATGACTTTAACCTGAACCGGATCGAACGCTATCTGGCCATGGTGTATGATGCAGGGGCGGAGCCGGTGATAGTCCTGACGAAGAAGGATCTGCAGGAGGATTGGTACGAGCGGTCAACGCAGGTGCGGGCACTGTCAGCTAACTTGAGCGTGGAAAGCGTCAACAGCCTTGAGCCTGAAACGCGCCAGATTCTGTCACCTTGGTGCCGGCAGTCCCATACCGTGGTAATGCTGGGCTCTTCCGGTGCCGGTAAATCGACGTTGACCAATACCCTGCTGGGCGAACAGCGACAGCTGACCGCGAAGACCCGCGAGGACGACAGTAAAGGCCGTCATACCACCACGGCCCGGTCGTTGATTTCGATGGCGGGCGGTGCCATGCTGTTGGATACGCCGGGCATGCGAGAACTTCAGCTGGTTGATATGAAAGCCGGTATCGCCGCGACATTTTACGATATTGAGAGACTCGCCGGTCATTGCCGGTTTAATGACTGTCGTCATGATTCTGAACCAGGGTGTGCAGTGCAGGCCGCCATTGCTGCCGGAACGCTGGCAGCACGGCGCCTGGAAAACTATAACAAGCTGATGCGCGAGCAGGCGTTGAATGCGGCGATACTGGCGCAGAGGCGCGCTGGTGATAAAAGCCAGGGAAAATTCATCAAAAAAGGCCTCAATCAGTCAGTCCGCAACAAACGCGGGCTCTAGCCGAGCGAATCGACCTCAGCACTGGTTCTCAGTTATGGGCCTCTGGCCAGGGCATCCCTGCCCATCGATACCGCAGTGGCAGGCCGTCATCGCGGTTGTACGGCGGGCTTGCTACACTGAACTAGACGTGCATTGGCTTAGGAATCACGAATGGATAAATCACAGAATCTGATCTGGATTGACCTGGAGATGACCGGGCTGAAGCCCGATACTGACCGCATCATTGAAATCGCCACGCTGGTCACCGATGCCGATCTAAACATCCTGGCAGAAGGCCCTGTGCTGGCGATCAGCCAGAGTGAACAGAGGCTGGCCGCGATGGATGACTGGAACCAGCTTCATCATGGTCAGTCCGGCCTGATTGATCGCGTTAAAAACAGCACGCTGGATGAAGCGGCTGCGGCGCAGCAGACGCTCGACTTTCTGTCACGTTACTCAGACAAAAACGCCTCCCCGATGTGTGGTAACAGCATCTGTCAGGACCGGCGCTTTCTGGCGAACTATATGCCTGAGCTGGAAGCATTCTTTCACTATCGCAATCTGGATGTCAGTTCACTCAAGGAGCTGGTCAAGCGGTGGAAGCCGAACATTCAGGCCGGATTGCAGAAAAGGGCTACCCATCAGGCCATGGAAGACATCAAGGATTCGGTGAACGAGCTGATTTACTACCGGGAACATTTTCTGGCGGTATAGCCTGAGCCGGGCTTAGGGTTTAGGGCTAACTGTTCAGAGTTTAGGGCAGAGCCCCGCCATGCTGCGCAAGCGCCCAGTCAATATGCTCTCTGACCATGGCGCTGGCAGACCCTCTTCTGGTGCGCAGCGCAGCAAGCAACTGCGGCGAACTCTCGGCGTTCCCCAGACCTACCGCCAGATTACGCAACCAGCACTCATAGCCAATTCGCCGGATCGGCGAACCTTCAGTGCGCTCCATAAATTCCTGCTCGCTCCACATAAACAGATCCAGCAGTGCGGAGCGGTCGAGCGCGTGTCGGGGTGAGTAGTCGGTCTCTTCGCTGATGCGAGTGAATTTGTTCCAGGGGCAGACCAGCTGACAATCATCGCAGCCGAAGACCCGGTTACCCAGGGCCTGACGGAACTCGACGGGGATACTGCCGCGCAGCTCAATGGTGAGATAGGAGATGCAGCGTTTCGCATCCATCTTGTTGGGCGCGATGAACGCATCGGTAGGGCAGACATCGAGACAGGCGCGGCAGCTACCGCAGTGATCTGTTGCGGGTTCATCGACCGGCAGGGGCAGGTCGGTGAAAAGCTCGCCGAGGAAAAACCAAGAGCCAGCCTGCTTGTTAATTAGCATCGTGTTCTTGCCGATCCAACCCAGTCCTGATTTCTCTGCTAGTGCCCGTTCCAGAACCGGCGCGCTGTCGACAAACGCGCGATAGCCGAACTGGCCGACTTCTGATTGGATTTTATCGGCAAGCTTCTGCAGGCGCTTGCGCATGACTTTATGGTAGTCCCGACCCCTTGCGTAACGAGCAATATAGGCGGTGTTGCGCTTCGATAGCGGAACGAGAGAGTTGTCCACAACTTTTGCATAGTCCATGCGCACAGTTATGATGCGACAGGTGCCTTCTAGCAGGCGTTCAGGATGGAGACGCTTATCGAGGTTGTCGGCCATATAGGCCATGTCGCCGTGACAGTCGTCGCTGAGCCACTGTCGGTAGCTGTCGTGATAGTCGCCAAGGTCGACGTCGGTGATAGCCAGTTGCGCAAAGCCAAGCTCATGACCCCACGCTCTAATGGATTTGGCGAGCTGCTTGTAATTCGGTTCTGACATGGCCTTAGAGTGCGCAGAGGATTTCGGCGGCGCGCTCCAGTGTGCTGTTATCCTTGCAGAAGCACAAACGGATGATTCGGGTGTCAGGCGTCTCTCGATAGAAAGGCGCGAGCGGAATCGCAGCCACGCCTCTCTCCTGAGTCAGCTCCGTTACAAAAGCCATGTCATCCTTGCTGCTGATTGCACTGTAATCCACCAGTTGGAAATACGTTCCGTTTGAAGGACTGAAGCGAAACCGGGAATCCTGCAGCAGCGTGCAGAAGTAATCCCGTTTGGCCTGATAAAAGGCGGGCAGCTCGTTTGCGTGCTCGGGGCACTCCTGCATGAAGTCGGCGATGGCATACTGCAGAAAGCTTGTCGTTGTGAAGGTGACAAACTGATGAATTTTCCTGAACTCTTCGCTCAGCGCAGGTCTGGCGATGCAGTAGGCGAGCTTCCAGCCGGTGGCGTGATAGGTTTTGCCGAATGAAAAGACGGCGAAGCTGTGTTCTCTGAGCAGTGGGTGGCTCAGCACGCTCAGATGCTGCTCGCCATCAAATACCATATGCTCATACACTTCGTCGGACAGTACCAGAATTCCGGTGTCTTTGATGAGTTCTGCCAGAGCGTCCAGATCGCTTGGTGCCAGCGTCACACCGCAGGGGTTATGCGGGGTATTGATGATGATGAGTCGTGTTCGTGACGTCAGGCTGTCTGCGACCCGATTCCAGTCAATCGAATAATCCGGCAGCTGCAGCGGCACCCGCACCGGTATGCCGCCCGCCATCAGAATGGCGGGTTCGTACGAATCGTACGCCGGGTCAAACATAATGACTTCATCGCCGGCCTTCACAGAAGCCTGCACGGCATCAAACAGCGCTTCGGTGGCACCGGAGGTCACAGTGACTTCAGTCTCATGATCCGCAGCATAGCCATACAGCGTATCAACCTTACGGCTAATTGCCTGGCGCAAATCGGGTATGCCTGCCATCGGGGGGTATTGATTCCTTCGGTCGTTAAGATAGTGAGACACCAGATTCTTCAATCGTTCGGGGCAGTCGAAATCCGGGAAACCCTGTGAAAGATTGATGGCACTGTGCTCCTGAGCCATCTTCGACATGACGGTAAAGATTGTGGTGCCGACGTCCGGCAATTTACTTTGCACAGCGAATCCCCTATGGTGCGTATCTCCGAGCCTACAGTATAGCCTCGTCGGGTTTCATTCTAACCGAATATGGCCCGCGCACAGTATGTGTTAACAGAGTGAATAGGTGCAGTTTTAGTCGCAGTTTGTCTGTCGACACTCCTACACGCTGAGCACCAACGATTACTCGAACAGTCTTCCGAAGGTGAATCATGTCGACCCAACAAGCTTTACGGGAACCGCCGCAAACCGCAACCCAGTCCGCCGATGCTTCTTCTAAACCCGGCTCTTTACCGCTGCTTAATCTTGCGTCCGGCCGTGAGGCCGTGCTGGAGTATTTTGAGAATACCTGGGCGCTGACCGAACAGCTGTTTTCCAGTCTGGCCAGTGAAGAAGCCTTCTATGTCAGACCCTATCATAAGACACGCCATCCGCTGGTTTTTTATTACGCCCACCCTGTGTGCTTTTACGTGAACAAAATGCTGGTGAGCGGCCTGATCGACAAGCCAGTCAATCAGGAGTTCGAGCTGTTGTTTGAAACCGGCGTCGATGAAATGAACTGGGACGATCTGCATGAAGGTGAGCAGGACGTCTGGCCGGCACTGGATCAGGTGAGGCAGTATCGCGATGCGGTCTATGAACTGGTGCGACAGGTGATCCGGACCCATCCCTCGCTGGACAAGCCGATCACCATGGCTTCGCCGGCCTGGTCGCTGGCCATGAGCTTCGAACATGAGCGCATTCATCTGGAAACCTCTTCGGTGCTGATTCGGGAGCTGCCGCTAGAATATGTCAAGGAACCGGATGTCTGGCCGGACTGGTTAACCGCACCGGCAGCACAGAACTATGAGCCTATGGAAGGCGCGGATTACCCCACCAACGAATTGCTGGAGGTAGCGCCTATCCGTGTCAGTCTCGGCAAGCCGCATGGCTGGCCGACTTTTGGCTGGGACAACGAGTACGGGCAGGATCAGCGTGAAGTCAATGCTTTCCGGGCCAGCAAGTTCCTTATCAGCAACGGGGAATACCTTCGGTTCGTCAAGGCCGGGGGTTATGAGCAGCGCCGCTACTGGTCTGAATCCGGCTGGGGGTGGCGTCAGTTCAGAAACGTGAAGTGGCCGACTTTCTGGGTTCAGGATGGCCCGGCAGGCTCTCATCGCTACAAACTTCGGACGACCTTCAGCGAAATACCCATGCAGTGGAGCTGGCCGGCCGTGGTCAATTACTACGAGGCAAAGGCCTATTGTGCCTGGCTCACCGAGCAGGACGAGGCGAAGATGCCGTATCGTCTGCTGCAGGAGAGTGAGCATCTAGCGATTCGGGATCCGGCACTGAGTGCCGCGATCGATTTTGAGCCCGGCGCAGCCGAACAGTTTGATCTCGACAGCGTAATGGCCCCGGGCACGGCTCCCGCAATCAACCACAATCTGCGTTATGGCAGCGAGGGTGCCGTTGACGCGCTCCATGCCAACGAGCAGGGGTTTTACGACACGTTCGGCAATGTCTGGCAGTGGTGCGAGGACCCGTTTCATCCCCTGCCGGAATTTAAAATTCATCCCTTTTACACCGACTTCAGCACACCCTGCTTTGACGGTGAGCACCAGATGATTTTAGGTGGCTCCTTCATCAGCACGGGCGATGAGGCGAGCATCTGGTCACGGTTTCATTTCCGGCCCCATTTCTTTCAGCATGCCGGCTTCAGGGTTGTCATAGACATCGGTGCTGCGGGTAAGAAGGGGGACAAGTACGATACCGACGAACTGGTCAATCAGTATCTGTTGTTCCATTTTGGCTCGCAGGCGGACCAGCAGGATGAGGCGCTGGCGACGCGAATCGAATTTCCGTCGGTGGTTAACCTCATCGACCGCACGGTTGAACTGATGAATCAGTTCGCGTCGAGGCGGATCAAGGCACTGGATCTTGGCTGCGCGGTAGGCCGCTCGACTTTTGAATTGGCAAGGACTTTCGAGTCGGTAGTCGGGCTTGACTACAGCGATGCATTTATTGATGCCGCGGAGCATCTGCGGCAACAACGGTCTATGGAGTACAAGCGCTGGGACACCGGCGCGCATCACACCACCCTTAAGGCGAGCATTGATGAGCACATTGATCGGGAACGAATCGGTTTCGTGCAAGGCGATGCGGCTAATCTGGCCGGGGCGCCCATGGTGCAGAAAAACGAGCAATACGATGCCATATTGCTCAGTAATCTGATGTGCCGCCTATCGGCGCCGGCGCAGTGTCTGCAGCAGTTCACTGAACCTGATCGCTACATGAAGTCCGGTGGCATTCTGGTCATAAGCTCGCCGAATACCTGGATGGCCCATTACACCGATCCGGCGAATTTTCTGGATGGTGCAGACAGCGCCGAAACGCTTGCTGCTCTCGGTGAGTGCCTGCCCGGATTCGAGCTGCTGCATGAAGAGGATTTGCCCTTCATGATCCGGGAGCACCGGAGAAAGTACGAATACATCGTCGCGCAGGTATCGGTTTGGCGCAAACT
>JASMER010000065.1 GCA_030752195.1 Gammaproteobacteria bacterium | reverse complement strand
CTAGGAATTCACTGAGTCTTTCAGCGCTTTGCCTGCTTTGAAACTGGGAACCTTGGCTGCTTTGATTTCAATTGGGGCACCCGTTTGAGGGTTGCGGCCAGTCCGTGCAGCGCGATCTTTCGTTGCAAACGTGCCAAAGCCTACTAGAACGACAGGGTCATCTTTTTTTAAAGAGTCTGTAATGGTGTCAAGCATGGCATCAATGGCCCGCCCTGCTGCTGCCTTGGGCAGGTCTGCACTAGCGGCGACCGCATCTATCAATTCCGATTTATTCACGTTATCCCCTTTTCTGAGTTGAAGTTCTTCTTGAGCAAAATCTGACTTCTCTTTCCGTGACGTGGTGCTCAGCTTTTCTTTCACGCCGACAGAGTTGTTACGTTTCGCCTGATAATCTACCCGCCTGCGGAGTATGGCAGCAGCATTAGGTAGGCGAGGCTACAGCTGCATCATTTTCAGACATGAACTCAATTAAACCAAGCGGTGAAAAGCGGTGTCAACCAAAACACCCGGTATTAGTGCGTATTAATGAGCTTTTCTTCGCCACCCTGGTCTGTCTCTTCGCCTGAGGACTCAGTCTCAGGGATCGATTCGACGCCAACAGCTGTGGGGCTCGGCTGATACTGGAGCGCATGCTCGAGAACCTCATCGATCCAGCGAACAGGCACAATCTGCAGGTCAGATTTGATATTTTCCGGGATATCCGCAAGGTCCCGCTCATTATCTGCCGGAATCAAGACCTCCTTGATGTTACCACGATGTGCGGCGAGCAATTTCTCTTTGAGACCCCCTATTTTCAGAACCTGCCCTCGAAGCGTAATTTCGCCTGTCATCGCAACATCAGACTTAACCGGAATGTCGGTCAGCACTGACACGAGAGCGGTACACATGCCAATTCCTGCACTGGGTCCGTCCTTTGGGGTCGCCCCTTCCGGAACATGTATGTGGAGATCGAATTTTTCATGAAAATTGGCATCCAGGCCCAGGGATTTGGCTCGGCTTCTTACTACCGTAAATGCCGCCTGAATAGACTCTTGCATGACGTCCCCGAGCGAACCGGTTTTGATCGTCTTACCTTTACCCTCCACAGCACTGGACTCAATGGTAAGTAGCTCCCCACCGACTGAAGTCCACGCCAGGCCGTTAACCTGACCGACGACGTTTTGCTCTTCCGCCTTACCATAATCGTACTTACGCACCCCAGAGTAGACCTCAAGCGATTCAAGACTAATCTTGCCGTCACTACCTTGACTGCTGACGACATTTTCCTTGACAACCTTTCGGCATATTTTAGCAATTTCACGCTCCAAGCCTCTCACACCCGCTTCTCGGGAGTAATAGCGAATAAGCCCACGAATTGCTTCCTCTGTGAATTCGAGTTCGCCTTCTCGCAATCCGTTATTTTCCTTTTGCTTGGGGATGAGGTACCGCTCAGCGATATTGACTTTCTCATCCTCGGTGTAACCCGGAATGCGAATGACCTCCATGCGATCGAGGAGAGGCTCCGGGATGTTCATGCTATTTGACGTACACACGAACATGACCTCGGAGAGGTCGTAATCTACCTCCAGGTAGTGGTCATTAAAGTTATGATTTTGCTCGGGGTCCAGCACCTCAAGCAGCGCTGAGGCAGGGTCTCCGCGGTTATCCATTCCCATCTTGTCGATTTCATCTAAAAGGAAGAGTGGGTTTTTAACGCCCACTTTCGATAATTTCTGAAGCAACTTGCCCGGCAAAGAACCGATATACGTTCTTCTATGTCCTCTGATCTCTGATTCATCCCTCACCCCGCCCAGGGCCATCCTAATAAACTTCCGGTTGGTAGACCGGGCAATCGACTCACCCAGAGACGTTTTTACGACACCCGGCGGCCCCACGAGACAAAGTATCGGGCCCTTAAGCTTCTTCACCCGTTTCTGCACCGCTAGATACTCCAGGATTCTCTCTTTCACATCCTGCAGCCCGTAGTGGTCATCCTCCAGAATTTCTTCTGCCCTCGGCAGGTCAAGGCGTACCTTACTTCGCTTTTTCCAGGGCACGCTGAGCATCCAGTCCAGATAAGTCCGGACCACGGAAGCCTCTGACGACATGGGTGACATCATCTTCAATTTATTCAGCTCATTTGTGGCTTTATCCCTAGCCTCTTTCGGCATTCCCGCTTCTTCGATCTTAAGTTTGAGCTCTTCTGCTTCGTTAGGGACATCCTCCAGCTCACCCATTTCCTTCTGGATCGCCTTCATCTGCTCATTCAGATAGTACTCGCGCTGACTTTTCTCCATTTGCTTTTTGACCCGGCCGCGTATGCGCTTCTCGACCTGAAACAGGTCGATCTCTGACTCGATCAGCGCCATAAGATGCTCAATCCGAGCCGGTAAAGCCGGCAATTCAAGCAAATTCTGTTTTTCTTCGAGCTGCAAAGACATATGCGAGGCAATCGTGTCTACCAGTCGGCCCGGGTCATCGATGCTGGAAATGGAGGTCATAACCTCAGGTGGGATTTTTTTGCTCAGCTGGACGTATTGATCAAACTGGGACAGCAGCGAGCGGATAAGCAGGCCGGACTCCTTGTCCGACACTTCAGCCGTCTGAAGGTGCTTAGTTTCAGCCTTAAAGTGCTCATTATCGTGCATCACTGTTTTAATCATCGCCCGCGCGATACCCTCCACCAGCACCTTTACGGTACCGTCAGGCAGGCGTATCAGCTGCAGAATGGTTGCGATCGTGCCAATACTGAAAAGGTCGTCTGCGCCGGGCTCATCATCAGAGGCGTTTTTTTGTGCAACAAGCAGTACTTGCTTGTCATTAGCCATCGCGACCTCAAGCGCTTTGATCGATTTGGGCCGACCGACGAAGAGCGGCTGGACGATTTGAGGATAGACAACTACGTCTCGGAGAGGGAGCAAAGGGAACTGAAAATTGCTCGCGGAATCAGAGGGTAAGTTCATAGAGTACTCATTATTTGGGCGTGAGCCACATTTCTATCCTAGACATAGAGGCGTTGAGTCAGAAATCAAGTCAATGTCAGAGATTATTCGTCGGCCGCGGATTTGCTGGCCGGTTCAGCGTTTTCGTACATCAATAGCGGCTCAGATTCACCCCGTATTACCGCCTCATCAATGATTACCTTGCTGACAGCTTCGAGCGAAGGAATTTTATACATCGAGTCCAACAAGACGCCTTCCATGATCGAGCGAAGACCTCTCGCGCCCGTTTTTCTTTCTTTTGCTTTGCGTGCCACAGCCCTCAACGCATCGTCCCGGAACTGTATCTCGACTCCCTCCATCTCAAACAGCTTGCCGTACTGCTTGGTAAGGCTGTTTTTCGGCTCTTTGATGATACGAACCAAAGCATCAAGATCAAGCTCATCAAGGGTCGCAATCATAGGCAGGCGACCGACAAATTCCGGAATCAATCCATACTTGACCAGATCTTCAGGTTCAACGCCACTCAGGATTTCGCCCAGGTTGTCTTCATTGTCCTTACTGCGTACTTCTGCACTGAATCCGATACCACTTTTTTGGGAACGATCGCGGATAACTTTATCCAATCCGGCAAAGGCTCCCCCACAAACAAACAATATGTTGGCGGTATCAACCTGCAAAAATTCCTGTTGGGGATGCTTGCGCCCTCCCTGTGGCGGCACCGAGGCCACCGTACCTTCAATGAGTTTTAGCAGCGCTTGTTGGACCCCCTCTCCCGAGACGTCTCTGGTGATCGAGGGATTGTCCGACTTACGCGAAATCTTGTCGATTTCGTCGATATAGACTATGCCAATCTGCGCTTTCTCAACGTCATAGTCACATTTCTGAAGGAGCTTCTGAATGATGTTCTCAACATCTTCGCCTACGTAGCCTGCTTCGGTCAGGGTTGTGGCATCCGCAATGGTGAACGGTACATCCAACAATCTAGCCAGGGTTTCTGCCAACAGGGTTTTTCCGGTCCCAGTCGGGCCGACCATCAGAATATTGCTTTTGCCGAGTTCAACGTCATTACTGGATTTATCGTAATTCAGCCGCTTGTAGTGGTTGTAGACTGCCACCGCAAGCACCTTTTTAGCACTGTCTTGACCAATAACGTATTCGTCCAGCGTGCTTTTGATCTCCTGAGGGATCGGCAACTTGCGCGTGCGTGAATCCGAGTCTTTCTCCTGAATTTCTTCTCGAATAATGTCGTTACAGAGATCTACGCATTCGTCGCACACGAACACGGAAGGGCCTGCGATGAGTTTTCGGACTTCGTGCTGACTTTTTCCGCAAAAGGAGCAGTACAACAGCTTGCCGTTGTCTTCACCTTTGCTGTATTTGTCGTCTGACATATATTTTAACTACCCAAAACACGTCCCGGACACGGGGATCGTAACTGCTGGACTGCCGCACACAGATGCCGCCGTACGGCGATGCATCTGTGATTTGTCTTTGTGAGCCTTAAACTAAGGCATTGGAGCGCGATTGCAAGCGAAAACTGAATGTTATGCTTTGCTTTCCGACTTATTTACTTTATCTACACGTCGCTCGATTACTTTATCAATCAGGCCATACTCTACTGCTTCGCCCGCACTCATGAAATTATCTCGCTCTGTGTCCCGGGCAACCCGTTCTTCGTCTTGACCGGTGTGTTCTGCTAAAAGTACATTAAGTTTCTTTCGTATCTTTATGATTTCATTCGCTTGTATTTCAATGTCAGACGCCTGGCCCTGAGCACCACCACTGGGTTGATGTATCATCATCCGCGCATGTGGCAACGCAAGGCGTTTCCCTGTCGCACCGCCAGCCAGCAGCATGGCACCCATGCTGGCCGCCTGGCCAACGCACATCGTACTCACATCTGGCTGAATGAACTGCATGGTGTCATAAATCGAAAGACCCGCTGTCACTGAGCCCCCGGGTGAATTGATGTACAGGTGAATGTCTTTGTCTGGGTTTTCGGACTCCAGGAACAACATCTGAGCGACAATCAGGTTGGCCATATGATCCTCAACCGGACCAGTCATAAAGATGACACGGTCATTTAGCAGACGCGAATAAATATCATAAGAGCGCTCGCCACGAGCAGTTTGCTCCACCACTACGGGTACTAGGGCGGCAACATGATCAATTGGACGACTGGGCATGACATCGATTCCTTCTTAAACAACGATTTATGATATGGACACCGCACCGACTTCTTATCATATGTCATCCCGGCGGGCCGTCCTGATATGTCGGTGAAGTGACGAGGCCAGCAGTTAAGCCGATTCGTCAGCGTCGCCCCCCTGTGATTCGGGCTTAATAACCTCCTGGTACGACACCTCCTTGTCGGAAACTTCTGCCTGCTCAATGATATAGTCAAAGACCTCATCTTCTAACACTGACGACTCGATTCCCTTTAGTTGCTCTTCGTTACTGTAATACCACTTAACAACTTCCTCCGGTGATTCATAAGTAGCAGCAAGCTCCTCCACGGCAGCCCTAACTTTGCCCGCGTCAGCCTGAATGTTTTGTTGCGAGATCACCTCACCCAAAACGAGACCCAAGGTGACCCGGCGTTTGGCCTGCTCCTTAAAAAGATCGTCCGGCATGTTTTGAGGGTCAAATCCCTGACCACCTCCCATCTGCTGCACAGTTTGATGTTTCAGCTGATTGATTTCGTTACTCATCAATGCCGCGGGAATCGTTACTTCCATATCAGAAATCAAAGCATCCATCAGCGTCGTTTTAAGTTTGTTAAGCGAAGCCGTTTTCAATTAACGCTGCATATTTTTATTGAAATACTCGCGAAAATCCTCAATTACGCCCTCATCAAACCCGAAGCTAATAAAAAAATACTCGTTAAACACGGGCAAGCTCTGCTCGCTCACTGTGTTGAGCTTGAGTTCAAACTCAACTTCCGCCCCCGCCAGCTCCTCACTGTGGTATTCATCGGGAAACTTCAACTGCAGAGAAAATTCATCACCCGCAACCTTACCGATTACGCCGTTCTCGAAGCCGGGGATCATCCGCTCCGAGCCCAGAACCAAGTTCTGACCAGCTGCCTTACCACCCTGAAACTCCTCACCCCCTTTTTTGCCCACATAATCGATATTTACCATATCCCCGTCGGCAGCCGCCCGTTCAACAGGCACCCAAGTCTGACGCTGTTTGCGAAGGGTTTCGATCATTTCGTCGATGTCATTTTCTGAGACCTCGGCAACCAGGCGCTCTGCTTTGATGGCAGCAAAATTGGGCAATTCAATCTCAGGATACACCTCAAAAACGGCGACAAACTCGACATCCTTCCCTTCATCGATGCTTGTCGGTTCGATTCGAGGTTGCCCTGCTGGCTTCAGGCTCTCCTGAGCGATGGCCTCAAAATAGGTCTGGTTCATTAACTCGCCAACCACTTCCTGACGGACACCTTTGCCGAATTTGTTTTTTACCACCTTGAGCGGTACTTTGCCCTGCCGAAAACCATTCAGGCGTATTGTCTGCGCAGCTTCCTGAAGACGGGCATTGACTGCCGTATCGACACGATCCCCTGGTATCGCTATCGTTAGCTTCCGTTCTAGACCCTCAGTCGTCTCTACTGAAATCTGCATGTTTAAACCTCGTTCGATTCATAGACGCTGCGGCTCGACGTCCGCGACCGGTTGCATTGAGCCCGCGTTTCAAAAATTGTTCAAAACGATTCAGCCAGAGTACGGAAGGCACCCTGTTTTCTATATATTTCAATAACTTACAATGATACGCCGGGCGTGCAACGAGCGCGATTTTCCCACATCGTTTTGGGGACTGCAACGCCTGTCGGGCTTGCTGTTTCAACTCACTGCCAGATGTAATCGTAAAGTCTGCCTGCGCTTGCAATATTCCGGTGATTAAGCGGGAAGCTGATGCGAAGTAGCGTACACTTACCATTTGATGCTTCAGTTACTTGATTGTAATGTTGCAAAGCGACAGGGACCATACGTTTTCCATGGAAAAACGAACAAAGCTCTCCCGAACAGTCGGGGTCATTCTGGCTGGTGGTCGTTCAAGACGAATGGGAGCGAGTAAACCCGAACAAGTTCTCGCCGGTAGGAGTCTGCTTGAACACGTTGTGAGACGCGCCGAGCATCAGGTCGATGAATTAATTCTGTCCAGTAATTCTTCTTCGACTTTTTATCAGCAATTTGGATTACCCATTGTTCCAGACCGTGACGACTCTCAAACCGGCCCACTAATGGGTCTTGCCAGCGCAATGGACTGGATCATCGGCCAGCAAACAAAGAACACCGCATTGCCATTGATTGCCTGCTTCCCAGTCGATGTCCCTATTTTTCCGAACACGATCGTGGTGCAACTAAAACGGGCGCTTTTGGCTCAAAACAAGCAGGTCGCAGTCGCCCTTGACGCCAATCAGCTACAGCCACTCTTCTCGTTGTGGAACTGCTCTTCAGCTGAAATCATCAATCAGGCGCTCCGTGCGGGCATCCATGGCCCGAAGCCCATGCTATCGGAACTTAACGCAGTAACAGTTAAAATCACGTGCAGCTCAGAGTTTGATTTCACAAATCTAAACACCCAACAGGATATGCTGGCGCTGGCCGGCAAACTTGGTGAAGCTGAAATTTGGGGTGCCTAGCTTGAGTCGCAGGCTAGTATTATTGATCACGATGGCCGATAGGAGTCCGCAAGACCGCTGTGCATCGGAATCAACAAGTCAAAGCATATTCATATAACAAGAGCGATTATGCTCATAAACCCATTCGCGACATAGTCTTACCATGGAGCGCTGGCTTTCGCGAATAACGGACCTTAACCTACAGGCCAGAATGACATGAAGAAGCTGAAATCGATAGAGATGAACAAAGGAGGAACTCAAGATCAGAAGACCGAGATCTACATT
>JASMER010000064.1:241-7877 GCA_030752195.1 Gammaproteobacteria bacterium | reverse complement strand
AAATTTGGCGTATCGGCAGCTGCTGCGGTTGCAGCTGCTCCGGTTGCTGCGGCGGGCGGCGATGCGGCGCCTGCCGAGGAAAAGGACGAGTTTGATATCGTTCTGACCGCTGCCGGCGACAAGAAAGTCAACGTCATCAAGGCAGTCCGGGGCATTACCGGTCTTGGACTCAAAGAAGCCAAAGAAATGGTTGATGGCGCACCTTCCACACTTAAGGAAGCTGCTCCAAAAGCGGAAGCCGAAGAAGCCAAAAAGGCTCTGGAAGAAGCTGGCGCAACCGTTGAGCTTAAGTAATAAGCTCGAACTCAAGCGAGACACGGCACCAGACTCATGGCAAATGGGTCTGGTGCCTTATCGCGCTTTGGAATACTGCCTCCACTGAGGCGGAGCAAGCGGCAGGCAGGACGCTGCAACCTCTGCCGGTTTAGATACACAGTACTCATAGCTAGGAACATACTAATGGCCTATTCGTATACAGAGAAAAAGCGCATTCGTAAGAATTTTGGCAAATTGCCAAGCGCCATGGACATCCCTTACCTGTTGTCCATTCAGGTTGATTCTTACAGACAATTTACTCAGGACGGCGTTGCCGCCGAGGATCGTCTCGATCAGGGCTTGCATGCTGCGTTTAAATCTGTATTTCCAATTGTCAGCTACTCCGGAAAAGCGGTTCTTGAATATGTGAGCTACGACCTCGGGAAACCAGTCTTTGATGTCAAGGAGTGCCAGCTTCGTGGCTCTACTTACTCCGTTTCTCTGCGCGTGAAAGTAAGGTTGATCCTCTATGATAAGGAATCGACAACGCAAACTATCAAGGACATCAAGGAGCAGGAAGTCTACATGGGAGAAATTCCGTTGATGACTGAATCCGGCACCTTTGTTATCAATGGCACCGAACGTGTAGTGGTTTCTCAGCTCCATCGTTCCCCGGGGGTGTTCTTTGATCACGATAGAGGCAAGACACACAGCTCAGGCAAGTTGCTTTATTCGGCACGGGTCATTCCTTACCGTGGATCATGGTTGGACTTCGAGTTTGATCCTAAAGACATGGTCTATGTGCGCATCGATCGCCGGCGAAAACTACCTGCGACTGTATTGTTGCGCGCGCTTGGATTTAATTCTCAGGAAATACTGGGGATGTTCTACGAAAGCAACTCCTTCAAAATTAAGAAGGGTAAGGAACCTTCTGTCGCTTTGAAATTGGTGCCTGCGCGTTTGCGCGGTGAGGTGCTGACCTTTCCGGTCAAGGATAAAAAGGGCAAGATAATCGTCGAAGAGGGCCGTCGCATTACGTCCCGTCATATCCGCCAGATGGAGACGGCTAAGCTCACAGAACTGGTCGTCAGTAGCGACTTCATCGTGGGGGCGTCACTGGCCCAGGATATTGTCGACGCGAAAACTGGAGAGTTGCTGTATGCCTGCAATTCAGAGATCACCGAAGAACTCATTGAGCAGTTCTTGAAGAGTGAAATTCCAGAATTTCAGACCATTTACACCAACGACCTGGATTGCGGGCCGTTTATTTCCGACACGCTGCGAAATGATACGACCACGTCGAAACAGGAAGCGATGGTCGAAATCTACCGCATGATGCGTCCCGGAGAGCCTCCGACTAAGGAGTCTGCTGAAAATCTATTTTCCAATTTGTTCTTCTCTCCGGAACGATACGATCTGTCTGCGGTTGGTCGGATGAAGTTCAACCGCCGCCTGGGTCGGCCCGAATCAATTGGAGCGCCGGTTCTGGATACCAACGACATCGTTGATGTACTGAAGACCCTGGTGGGTATTCGCAACGGGTTTGGCTCAGTTGACGATATTGATCATCTGGGTAATCGGCGCATTCGCTCGGTTGGTGAAATGGCCGAGAATCAGTTTAGGGTCGGCCTTGTGCGTGTTGAACGCGCCGTAAAGGAACGACTCAGCATGGCAGACTCCGAAGGCCTGATGCCACAGGACATGATCAACGCAAAGCCTGTTGCCGCCGCTGTAAAGGAATTCTTTGGCTCGAGTCAGTTGTCACAGTTTATGGATCAGAACAATCCGCTTTCTGAGGTGACTCACAAGCGTCGGGTCTCAGCGCTTGGCCCAGGCGGCCTGACCCGAGAGAGGGCAGGATTTGAAGTGCGGGACGTGCATCCTACCCACTACGGTCGCGTGTGTCCGATTGAAACGCCGGAAGGCCCTAACATCGGACTGATTAACTCTCTGGCTACCTATGCCAGAACCAATAATTACGGTTTTCTGGAAAGTCCCTACCGCAAGGTTGTGAAAAACAAGGTCACTGATGAGATCGACTATCTGTCTGCCATCGACGAGAGTGATTTCGTCATCGCGCAAGCCAGTGCTCCGCTGGATAGAAAAGGAGGCTTTGTCGACCAGTTAGTGACCGTACGGTACAAGGGCGAAACAACCCTCAAGCCTCGCGAAGAAGTCGACTATATGGATGTGGCTCCGCAGCAAATGGTATCGGTTGCTGCAGCATTGATTCCATTTCTCGAGCACGACGACGCGAACCGGGCATTGATGGGTTCTAACATGCAGCGTCAGGCAGTACCGACTCTAAAAACAGAAAAGCCGCTAGTTGGTACTGGTATGGAGCGCAATGTGGCGCGGGATTCCGGGGTCTGTGTTGTGGCCTTCAGAGGCGGTGTTATCGAAAGCGTTGATGCCGGGCGAGTTATTGTTCGCGTCAACGACGAAGAAACTGACGCTGGTGAGGCAGGTGTTGACATCTATAACCTAACCAAATACACCCGCTCTAATCAGAATACCTGCATCTCCCAGAAGCCGTTGGTTAAAGACGGTGATAAGGTAACTCGCGGTGACATTCTTGCGGACGGACCGTCTATCGATATCGGTGAGCTAGCCCTGGGTCAGAATATGCGTATCGCTTTCATGCCCTGGAACGGCTACAACTTCGAAGATTCGATATTGATTTCTGAGCGCGTGGTCAAAGAGGATCGATTCACCAGCATCCATATTCAAGAGCTCACCTGTGTTGCTCGGGATACAAAGCTTGGTTCAGAAGAAATCACTGCAGATATTCCGAATGTTGGTGAAGGGGCGCTTGGCAAGCTCGATGAAGCCGGCATTGTGTATATCGGGGCTGAAGTTGGTGCCGGCGACATTCTCGTTGGCAAAGTGACGCCGAAAGGTGAAACGCAGCTTACTCCGGAAGAAAAGCTGCTTCGCGCTATCTTTGGTGAGAAAGCGTCTGATGTTAAGGACACCTCGCTACGAGTGCCTTCGAGCGTTAAAGGAACCGTGATCGATGTGCAGGTTTTCACCAGAGATGGGCTGGAAAAAGACCAGCGCGCAATCGAAATTGAAGAGATGCAGCTCGCGCAGGTTCGCAAAGACATCAATGATGAGTATCGCATCGTTGAGGAAGCCACTTATGAACGGCTGCAGAAGGCGCTGGTCGGCAAGGTTGTTGCTGGAGGGCCGAAGCTGAAAAAAGGCCAAAAAGTCACCAACGATTATCTGAACAACCTCCCGCGAGAAAATTGGTTCAAGCTAAGAATGTCCAATGAGGCTGCGAACCAGCAGCTGGAAAGGGCGGAGGCGCAACTGGCAGAGCGTCGCGTCGAGTTGGATGCAAGGTTTGAGGACAAGAAGAAAAAACTCACCCAGGGTGACGACCTTGCGCCGGGCGTACTGAAGATTGTCAAGGTGTATCTGGCGATCAAGCGTACTATCCAGCCCGGAGACAAGATGGCTGGTCGCCACGGCAATAAAGGTGTGATTTCGGTTGTCATGCCAGAGGAAGATATGCCCTATGACGAGAAAGGAGAGCCTGTAGATATCGTGCTTAATCCACTTGGCGTCCCGTCCCGGATGAATGTGGGTCAGATTCTTGAAACTCACCTCGGCGCTGCCTCGAAAGGGCTTGGCGAAAAAATCGGCAAGCTGCTGGATGCGCAAGCCAAGTTGACGGAGCTGAGAAAGCTGGTCACAGATGTCTACAACAAAATCGGCAACCGTACCGAAGATATCAAGTCCTTTTCAGAAGAGGAATTGTGTGAGCTGGCCGCTAATTTGAGATCTGGCGTGCCGATGGCGACACCGGTCTTTGATGGTGCTGCAGAGACTGAGATCAAGGATATGCTGGCTTTGGCAGACATGGATGAAAGCGGCCAGGTCACCTTGTTTGATGGTCGTACGGGGGATGCGTTTGATCGGCCTGTTACGGTTGGCATCATGTATATGTTGAAGCTGAACCACCTGGTTGATGACAAAATGCATGCGCGCTCCACCGGATCATACAGTCTGGTCACACAGCAACCGCTCGGCGGCAAGGCTCAGTTCGGTGGGCAGCGGTTTGGTGAGATGGAGGTGTGGGCACTGGAAGCATACGGTGCTGCTTATACGCTTCAGGAGATGCTTACCGTCAAATCTGACGACGTTGCCGGCCGGACAAAGATGTATAAAAACATCGTGGATGGCGACCATCGGATGGAGCCAGCGATGCCAGAATCCTTCAATGTGCTGGTTAAGGAGATACGCTCTCTTGGAATCGATATGGAGCTGGACGTCAGCGAATAATATCTCCTGGCCACATTGATGAGTCCTAGAATGAATTCTAGAAAATAACGAATTTTTGATTAGTGAAGCCTGTGTCTCTTGGGAGCGCGGGCGGAGGAAATAGAATGAAAGACCTTTTAGGGTTGCTGAAATCTCAGTCACAGTCAGATGAGTTTGATTCCATTCGCATCGGTCTGGCTTCGCCGGAGATGATCCGGGCGTGGTCCTTTGGCGAGGTAAAGAAGCCAGAGACGATCAATTACCGGACGTTCAAACCCGAGCGAGATGGTTTGTTCTGCGCCAAAATTTTTGGCCCGGTCAAAGACTATGAGTGTCTCTGTGGGAAATACAAGCGACTCAAGCACCGAGGCGTGATCTGTGAGAAATGCGGTGTGGAGGTGGCGCTTTCGAAGGTCCGACGTGAGCGCATGGGCCACATCGAGCTCGCGAGTCCGGTAGCCCATATCTGGTTTTTGAAATCTTTGCCGTCGCGCATTGGCTTGTTGCTGGATATGACGCTTCGGGATATTGAACGTATCTTGTACTTCGAATCCTTCGTGGTAACCGACCCGGGAATGACGACTCTCGAGAAGGGCCAGTTGCTCAACGACGAACAGTACTACGAAGCGATGGAAGAATTCAGTGATGAATTCGAAGCCAAGATGGGCGCCGAGGCTGTCCAGGCCCTCATGAAAGATCTGGATGTAGAAGGAGAAGTGGCACGTCTCCGAGAAGAAATCCCGCAGACGAATTCCGAAACCAAGCTGAAAAAGTTGTCCAAGCGTCTCAAGCTACTGGAAGCTTTTTCTGAGTCCGGCAACAAGCCGGAATGGATGGTCATGAACGTTTTGCCAGTTCTGCCTCCCGATTTGCGTCCACTGGTGCCCCTCGACGGTGGCCGATTCGCCACCTCAGACCTGAACGATCTCTATCGCCGGGTGATTAATAGAAATAATCGCCTCAAGCGATTACTGGATCTGAATGCGCCGGACATAATCGTCCGCAATGAAAAACGCATGCTACAGGAGGCGGTCGACGCCCTGCTCGATAATGGTCGTCGGGGGAGAGCAATTACTGGGTCTAACAAGCGGCCATTGAAATCGCTAGCTGACATGATCAAAGGCAAGCAAGGACGTTTCCGTCAAAATCTGCTGGGTAAGCGAGTCGATTACTCCGGTCGTTCCGTCATCGTTGTAGGTCCTACACTGAAGCTGCATCAATGTGGGTTACCTAAGAAGATGGCGCTCGAACTGTTCAAACCTTTCATCTTTGGCAAACTGGAACGACGCGGTCTGGCCACGACGATCAAGGCAGCCAAGAAGATGGTTGAGCGTGAAACCGCTGAAGTCTGGGATATCCTGGCAGAGGTCATCCGCGAGCATCCTGTGCTCCTGAACCGTGCGCCCACGCTTCACAGGCTGGGTATTCAGGCTTTTGAACCAGTGCTCATCGAGGGAAAGGCAATCCAGCTGCATCCGCTTGTGTGTGCTGCTTACAACGCCGATTTCGACGGTGACCAGATGGCCGTTCACGTCCCGCTGACGCTGGAAGCGCAGTTGGAGGCGCGAACGCTGATGATGTCGACCAACAACATACTTGCTCCCGCTAACGGCGAGCCGATTATTGTGCCTTCTCAGGATGTTGTTCTAGGTCTGTACTACATGACTCGAGAGCGTGTGAATGCCAGAGGAGAGGGCATGGTCTTTGCTGATCCGAAAGAAGTTCAAAGAGCCTACGAGTCCGGCAACGCTCACCTGCAAGCGCGTATTAAGGTTCGCATTTCAGAAAACATTCTCAACGATGGTGGTGAAAAAGAAATCAGTACAGCCATTGTTGATACGACAGTAGGTCGAGTTCTTTTGTTTAACATTGTGCCTGAGGGCCTTCCGTTTGCGATGGTTAACCAGAAGATGGCCAAGAAGCCAATCTCTCAGATTCTGAATGCCTGCTATCGAAACGTTGGTCTTAAGGAAACCGTTATTTT
The DNA here is from genome assembly GCA_030752195.1 of Gammaproteobacteria bacterium. GTDB lineage: Bacteria > Pseudomonadota > Gammaproteobacteria > Pseudomonadales > Pseudohongiellaceae > UBA9145. Next base: position 1,369 of record JASMER010000064.1, on the reverse strand, counting down.
TGCTGACCAGCTGATGTACACCGGCTACAAATATTCTACGCGCAGCGGATCCTCCATTGGGGTTAATGACTTTGAGATTCCGGATGAAAAAGCAAAGATTATTGATCAGGCTAATTCGGAAGTCGCTGAGATTGAATCTCAGTTTGCATCAGGTCTGGTGACGCAGGGCGAAAAGTACAACAAGGTGATCGATATCTGGTCGCGAGCCAACGACATCGTTGCCAAGTCGATGATGGAAGGTCTTTCGACCGAGACGGTTGTCAACCGTGAAGGCAAGGAAGAGGAGCAAGAGTCTTTCAATTCGGTTTACGTCTACGCGGACTCCGGCGCACGAGGCTCTCCAGCACAGATTCGCCAACTTGCAGGGATGCGCGGTCTGATGGCGCGTCCTGACGGTTCGATTATTGAAACCCCTATTACCGCCAACTTCCGAGAGGGTCTGAATGTATCTCAGTACTTTACCTCGACTCATGGCGCGCGCAAGGGGCTAGCCGATACCGCACTAAAGACGGCGAACTCGGGTTATCTGACCAGGCGTCTGGTAGACATTTCCCAAGATCTGGTCATTACGGAAGAAGATTGCGGCACCGAAGAAGGTCTGACCATGGCGCCCATCATCGAAGGTGGTGACATCATCGCACCACTGGGTGATCGCGTGCTTGGCCGAGTTTTGGCTGCTGATGTGATCGATGAGGAATCCGGTGACGTGATTGCCGAGATGGGCACTCTGATCAATGAGCGCATGGTTGACCGTCTAGAAAGAAATGGTGTCGATCAGGTATATGTGAGATCTCCAATTACCTGTGAAACGCGATTCGGTATCTGTAGCCAATGTTATGGGCGTGATCTGGCCCGTGGCCATCTGGCTAACGTCGGCGAGGCTGTCGGCGTGATCGCTGCGCAATCCATCGGCGAACCGGGTACCCAGCTCACTATGCGGACTTTCCATATTGGGGGCGCGGCTTCAAGGGCAACTGCTTCAGACAGTGTGCAGGTCAAGAACACCGGCACGATCCATCTGAGCAACATGAAGACCGTTGAAAACATCAAAGGGGAGCTGGTCGTTGTTTCGCGATCCGGTGAGCTGATCGTTAATGATATCAATGGCCGTGAGCGTGAGCGCTATAA
>JASMER010000064.1:0-231 GCA_030752195.1 Gammaproteobacteria bacterium | reverse complement strand
GGGTATTACTGTCCGCGAACAGACTGATGAAATCACCGGCCTTACCAGTATGTCGGTGATTGACCCTGCCGAGCGTGCGTCTTCAGCTAAAGAGCTGCGACCAGCGGTAACGGTTGTGGACAAGAAGGGCAAAGAAGTTTGTTTGCCGGGAACCACGGTACCGGCTCACTACTTCTTGCCAGCTAATGCCATTATCAGCCTCAAAGACGGTGCTGATATGAATATTGGTGA
>JASMER010000063.1 GCA_030752195.1 Gammaproteobacteria bacterium | reverse complement strand
CTTGGTCTGGGTGAACTGCGCCGGGAAGCCATTGGAGAGGATCCGTTTCTGACCCCGTTTTTGTCGCAGAGGCTTAGGAAATCGCTGTCGGCTTCACCGCTACGTCAGGTGCGGCCTATATGGCGCGCGGCTAATGATTCTGAACTCATCGCCGGCTTCGCACGGATCGAGGCTGGCGGTCTGGACCTGGTGCTTGGCACAGATGCAGGGGCGGTGCCAGGACATCCATTCGGTTATACGGGGCATCGCGAGCTGGAGATCTATGTGCGCTTGGGCATGAGCCCTATAGATGCTCTGCGCTCTGCCACCTCTCTCGCCGCTAAACATTTGGGCCTGCGGGGGTTGGGTCTGCTGCAGCCGGGCAAGCAGGCAAGTCTGCTGGTTCTGAACTCAGATCCGACTTCAGACATCCGAAATACAAGGGATATTCACTCGGTCTATCTCAACGGAGAGCGAGTTGACCGGTCTGCTATTGCTTCCCGAACTCCATAGGCAATCAATTGGCTGACCGTATCACGTGGTACTCGGTCTGTCGCGGAGCGATATACTCGAACTGTCGGCCATCAAAGAAGCCGTCTTCCTCCAATTTCATCCGCATGGGTTCTCGGCTCCACTCCGGTATATCTACCAGCGCAGTTAGTTCGATGGAATAAGCAGTGTTTGGCTGCATGGCGTAGTCTCCGGATCCGGGGACTCCTTCCTGCTTGTCCCACATGCCGATGGTGGTGCCGGCAGCGTGCCCATGAAGACCAATGGGATGGGTATAGATGATGGGGCCTATACCTCGCTCTAGCGCCTGTTGCCTCGTGCGCAGAAGAATGTCGTTCCCTGTCCTGCCTACCTGAAAGTTATTGGTTAGAATATCTTGCAGTTCATTGCCTTTTTGAAGTGCCAGTTGCAGCGAGGCTGGCACCTCCGTCTCTCCTTCGCGAAGGATATAGGCATTTTGCTGAGTGTCTGTCTGCAGATTCAGATAGCTGATGCCAAAATCGATATGAACATGATCGCCGCGCAGAAGCAGATTGGGATCCAGATTATTTGCTGCGATCTCCTGTTTTGAGCGGTCGGAGCGTTCAACTTCAATGCTTGTGTGGAACCAGGTCTTTAATCCGAGGTCATTGACCCGTTGTCGAAACCACCATTCGAGGTCTTCAGTGGAGGTAACGCCTGGCGTGATGACGTCGCTTGAGAATCCCTCTGCAATGATTCCGTGGGCAATTTCCATAACGGTCTTGTAGGTGGACATCTCAGCCGCCGTGCGCGTTTCCAACCAGCCCACGGCTACCGGTTCGCTGGAGACAACCCGATCGCGCAAGCGGATCGGCAGAGCCTGAAGGAAATCGCGCTGCTCTGAATAGGTCAGGCCATCGGCTAACGCATAAACATCTGAGTAGTTCAGGGCTATGCGGGCCGGATTTGCTTCATCGAGAATCTGCGCAATCCGTCCATATTGATCAGGTTGCTGCTCCGGGTTCCAGACACTGGGGAACAGTTTGCCGACCGGATACCGGGCTACCGCCATACGTGCGACGCCAAGCTCAGGTCCCTGGTCGATAAACATCAATACCGTTCGTCGTCTCGCATTCAGCCAGGTCGCCGGCAGCATGGTTTTTACGATTGGGTCTTCATTGTACTCTCTGGCGATCAGTACCCAGGCGTCTATTCCGGCAGCACGCATGACTTCCGGCACAACGGTTTCAAGTCTATCCTCTAGAATTTGATCGGTGATCTCAGCCCTTTCTCTGAGGGAAAGAATATGATCGTTTAAATCATCGGCAAAACCGCTGCTAGCGGTAAAGCTGAGAGCCAGGCTAAGCGCTAAACGCAGCCAGGGTGGTGTGCAGGGAAGGATTCGCATGAGATGGGACTCCGTCAAATGGCGATGGTAGGTTAACACTATGTGCTCGCTTACGACCAGATGGACATGAGCTGGTCTCAGTGTTCATCCTATCGCTGGACTGCGTAGAATAAATCAGCCACTCAGGCTGTGTGGTTTAAATTGAGGAATTCTTATGAGCCAATCTTCTGTATCAGGTTTTGATCCTGCCCAGCATGTCCTGTCGGAGTCTCACTACTTTGAAGACTTAACTCTTGGTCAGCGCTTCAATAATCCTTCACGAACTCTGGGTGATGCCAATTTTGCAGCCTTTCAGCTGGCCTCCGGTGACAATCATCCGATCCACTATGATGTGGAGTACTGTCGGCGCAAGGGGCACCGGGAAATGGTCGCCCATGGCTTTCAGATTGCGATGCAAACCGCGCCCGGTGCCGGGATGCTGCCTCATGTGCTCGAAGACAGCCTCATCGGACTCGTAGAGCAAAGCAGCAAATTTTTAAAACCGGTTTATCGCGGAGATACCGTATACCCTTCTCTGGAGATCATTGAGCTGATCCCTGGGAAAACGACGGGAGTGATTCGTTTGAAAACGACCGTTCACAACCAAGAGGGGGAACTGGTGATGGAGGGTGAGCAGAAAATGCTTGTCAGAAAGCGACCACTTGATCAGTCCGCCAGTTTGTAGATTGCGGTGTGTTCGACTTCAAGAACTACGGCGTTATCACAGTGGAAGACCAGGTACAGGGAAATGAACTCATGCCCCTTATGAACCCATTTTCTTGTTGGAATGGCTTTGATCTGATAGTTCCGTCCCACGCGGACGGAGTCCCTCAGAGTCAACTTGCTGGCCGTGTGCACCCAGGCCGGCATCAGATACATATTCTTGAGCGCAGCATTACACATCTCCAGCAAGTAGTATGGATGCACATGGCTGTCTTCGCCCTGATAAATGGGTGACTGATCGCGCTGAACTGATACATGGGCTGCGTTGTCTTCAGCCTTCGGTCTCCAGTGTAGCAGTGGTCCAGGAAGGTTTACTTGGATCGTCTGATCACTGATTTTCGGACGGACACTGATATCCTTCCCCGGTTCGCTGTCGGCGAGGGTGTTGATCGCAGGAAGTTCAGCAGGCAACCAGCTTTCCAGCTTGGCGAGAAGTGTCCCCTGTTCATTGTAGGCGCAGGTAACGTGACTCCGACTGCTGGATTCTTGTCCGAGGCTTTCGCTTTGGAGGGTCAGCAGGTCGTTCTGATAGGCCGGTTTCAGAAATACTACATCCAGCATGCCTCGATGGAGAAACTGTTCGCCGAATTGCCTGACAAGTGGCTGGGTCAAGTATCCGAAGAGATTGACACCGCTGACCAGAGCGCTGGAAAAGCCATAGCGTCTGGCTACCTCGTCACTGTGGATTCGGTTTTCAGAATCTTCTGCATCGTTGAGGGCTAGAATTTGTTGTGGTGCTGGAGGTTTGTTCATGCTGTTGATTCTTATCCTGGCTGAGTGCCGGAACGAGATGCCACCCGCTGACGTTCAGATTTTATCAGACCTAAATTGAGCTATCTGGCCAAACCATAGAATTCGTCGTTTGGCTGCAGCGAAGCCATATTGGCTATTCGATTGGACATGGCGAAGAACGCCGAGATCGCACCGATCTGCCAGATATCATCCTGAGAAAAGCCTTTAGCCCGCAGCGGAGCGTGATCTTGCTCGGTGATTTCATGCGCGGCCCGTGAAACTTTCACGGCATAATCGAGCATCGCCCGCTGTTTAGGGGTGATATCCGCCTTGCGATAATTTGTGGCCAGTTGATCAGAGAGGGTAGGGTTCTTCTCCCTGATTCTGAGTATCGCACCGTGTGCAACGACACAATACAGGCACTGATTTAAACCGGAGGTTGCCACCACGATCATTTCCCGCTCGCCTTTCGTCAGGTTGCTTCCGCTGTCCATCAGGGCGTCGTGATAGTCGAAAAATGCTCTGAACTCCGCAGGCCTGCCTGCCAGAGCCAGAAAGATGTTGGGAATAAAGCCACTTTTTTCCTGCACTCTGAGTATGCGCTCCCGGATGTCGGGTTCGATGTTTTCGAGAGCAGGAACGGGAAAGAGCGCGGTTGGTTGCTTGGGCTTCATTGAATTTTCCAGTAGATGATCTGTTGCTCTTCCGCCCGGCCACGGCCTCGAGAGCGCGGTGGATCCGGTGGCTGCAAGCTCGCTTCCGGTTGGCTTCGATTGTCGGGGTCGAACAGGTGAGGGTCTCGACGGGCTAAGTCTAACAGAGTCTTACCCAGACAACATCGGCGCCGGCAAGCAGTGCTGAGGTAGGTTGGCCCGGATGTTCTTGTCGCTTAGACTGAGGATATCGCTCCATCGTTGCGAATGAAATGGAGCCGTGCAATTTTTTGCCCGGCAAGAGTCGTTAGAGGCGAAGAAGTTTATGAATGAGCTCACAGAGAAAGTTTATGTCGTCACTGGTGCAAACTCTGGTATCGGATTCAATGCAGCTCAGCGCTTCGCTGAAAAAGGTGCCGAGGTGGTGCTGGTTTGCCGTAGTCCTGACAAAGGCCGGGCAGCACAGGCCCGAATCATCGCATCGGCGGGACACGACCGCGTTCGCCTGGAGATTGCCGACTTCAGTTCGATGCAAAGCGTTTCTGCTTTAGCTGATCTCCTCACAGAGCAGTATTCGGAGATACACGTCCTGTGCAATAACGCGGGTGGCGCTAACGCCGTTCGTCAACTTACGGCTGAGGGGTTTGAGCTGACCTTTGCGGTCAACCACCTGAGTGGGTTCCTGTTAACCAGAAAACTGATGCCGAGCTTACTCGCCTGTCAGTCCGGCCCGGCGCGGGTTGTTTTTACAAGCTCACTGGGGCACCGAAACAGCCCTCTCGATTTTGATGATCTGGGGCTAGAGCACAATTACAGTACGCTGAAAGCCTATGGTCGCAGTAAGCTGATGAATCTTCTGACTGCCAGAGAACTCCACAGGCGACATGGCCACTCGAACCTGATCGCGAGCTCGTTTCATCCGGGCGCGGTGCGGACTCCGATCTGGAGCAAAGGGGGTGTGTTGGCCAGATTGCTTGGCCTGCTGATGTACCCGTTCATGTGGCCTGTTGAAAAAGGTGCCGATACCTTTATTTGGCTGGCGAGTTCAGACGATGAGGCCGTACTTGGCGCGGCAGGAAGTTATTTTTTTGACCGCCAAAAACGCCGAACCGCTGAGTTTGCGACTGATGACGCAGCTGCGAAACTCTGGTCAGTCAGTGATGAGCTGATTGCTCCCTATCTATGAATTTCTGTCAGCGACCCTCAGGCAGACCAGCGTAAACAGAGAGCTACTGCCGACGCTGGCAACAGTACACACCCTCAGTCGCGTAATCCGAAGGTGTAAACCACATTGCCTGAGGCGATGGTGACAAACTGCTCGCCGTCCACGGCAAAAGTCATTGGTGCGGCATGGACTCTTCGGCCAAGAGAGATGTTCCACAATTCTTCACCGGAACTCGCATCCAGAGCGAAGAAATAACCGTCGGCACTGCCGGTAAAAACCAGGCCTCCAGCTGTTGCCGTGATGCCTGCTGAAGAGCGAGGCATAATTGGGAACTCCCATTCGATTTCGGCGGTTTCAGGATTGATGGCTCTGATTGAGCTGTGAAACGCATCCATTGGTGAAGTGTAGCGGCCTCCGCCACCGGTAAAGCGTTCACCTTCCTCGTAATCTTCATCGCGCTTAAAGAATTCCTGCTCGCCATCAAACGAAGTCACGTAAAACAATCCGGTGTCCTGACTGTAGCCCGGAGAATACCAGTTAGTGGCTCCAACGATGGGTGGTGACACCATGATGCCTTCATAGGTGGGCGCCATGCCGGGCACCCGAATGGGTCGTCCGGTTACTGGGTCTAAGCCCTGCGCCCACGTTTGTGCGGCGTAGGGTTTGCCGATTAAAAACTCTCCGTTGCTTCTGTCGAGCGTGTAGTAGAACCCGTTACGATTGGCCCACATCATCACCTGACGTTGGTGACCGTTAAATTCGATGTCAGCCAGAATCGGAACCTGAATCGAATCGTAGTCATGCACGTCGTGCGGGGTGAACTGGAAATGCCATACGATTTCGCCGCTGTCGCCGTCCAGCGCTACCACGGAGTCTGAGTACAGATTGTCCCCGAGCCTGACGTCACCATTCCAGTCCGGCCCAGGATTGCCGGTTCCCCAATAGATCTGATTCAGATCAGCATCATAGGAGCCGGTTATCCAGGTGGCAGCGCCCCCGGTTTTCCAGGAGTCGCCGGACCAGGTGTCGTTACCAAACTCACCGGGGCCAGGAATGACATAGGTTCGCCATTCACGTTCACCGGTAGCCGGATCGTAAGCGTCGATGAAGCCGCGAATGCCAAACTCTCCTCCGGCGATTCCCGTGACCACCTTGTCTTTGACAATGAGCGGAGCGGCGGTTTTGCTGTAGCCGCTGTCGTGAGGCGCCACTTCGGTGTCCCAGAGGAGGTTGCCGGTGCGCGCATCGATCGCAACGAGATGGGCATCGAGGGTCGACATAAAAAGCGTTTCTCCGAGGATGGCCACGCCGCGATTATTTCGCCCGCAGCAGATTCGGAGATCGTCAGGCATTTCATGGTCATAGCGCCAGTACTCGCGTCCCGTGCGAGCGTCGACAGCGACGACGTTCGAGGGGGCTTCGGTAATAAACATAATGCCGTCAACGACTAGGGGGACTGTTTCAGCCCGGTCAATAACCGGAATCTGGTACGCCCATTTCATTTCCAGTTGGTCAACGTTGTCGGTGTTAATACTGTCGAGCAGGCTGTAGCGCTGACTGTCCATTGTGCCGGAGTACATCAACCAGTTATTGGGCTCATTGCGAGCGTCTACCAGTCTCTCCCAGGTTATAGGCGAGAAGGCGGGAGTGATTACCGTAGAGAATTGATCTTCCTGTGCGCCCGCGGTGGCAGCCATGAATACGCTTAAAAGCAGGGCTGTTTCATGTTTCATTGTGGGAGTACCTCTCGTCGAAGCGAAAACAAGTAAGCCACTAGGTCGTCGAGTTCGCCATCAGATAGCGATTCGGCATAACTTGGCATAGTAGATTTCTCCAGTCTTTCATAGTTTTCGAGCTCACGCTTCTGAAAAGACCAGAGGTTGGAGTCGGTATCCATGATGCGGAGTGAAAAGCTGTCTTCATTCATCCGGAAGCCTTCCCGTATTACACCGTCGGCGCCGGCGGCGCGGACTGTCCACCATCGCGGAGCGACCTCCTGGTCGGGGTCCATCAGGGAAAGCAGCAGATCTTCCGGTGTCTTGTTTTCACCAATGCGCGAGAGATCCGGCCCGAGTCGTCCTCCCCGGCCATTGACCATATGACATCCGCTGCAGTCTGCTTTGCCGTTGAACAGCCTGCCACCTGTTTGGGCGTCTCCGGCAAGTTCGACAGACAACGGGTCATATCTTAATGAGTTTATGTAGGAAACAAGTTGCCACACGGTGGCGTCAGGAACATCTGCTGCCACAGGCAGCATTGCGGTGCCCGACACCCCTTCTCTGATGATGTTGAAAATGCCGGCATCTGAACTTGCTCGGCGAAGCCTGCCCGTTAAATTCGGCGCGCCGGTTTCATCATTGCCCTTAGCGTCGAAGCCATGGCAACGGGAGCACTGTCTTTCGAAATATCGGTTACCCATCCGAATGTCGACGGCAGTATTGTAGAGGTTGCCGGCATCTTCGGCCTGAGCGGATTGGAATAGCAGGCTCGAGGAGTAGTCGGAAAATCCGAGAGCCACTATAGAGATCGCGAGCCATCGCAAGTTGGGTTTCAGACGCCCCAGGTGAATGATCATTTGCGCTCCTTTTTCTTCTTGTCGTTGGAGAAATGACCGGTTTAGTGTAACACCCAAACAGTGGGATGCAATGCAGCGTGGAACGGTCTCCAAGCCTGATGACTCTGCGCTCTGCCTGTCAGATTGATGGCGTAGTTCACACCCTCAGGGAAATGCGGTTTTATGGATCTCATACACCCTATAAGTCGCCTTTAAATCAGCTTCTGCCCGTTTATGAAGATTCGGC
>JASMER010000062.1:2887-7923 GCA_030752195.1 Gammaproteobacteria bacterium | reverse complement strand
ACGTCTTACAAAATTATCTGAGCAGGGGACGCGGATTACTGGCGAGGCACGGCGCTGCTGTTCAGCCTGACAGACTTGCCTGAAGATTGGTTAGCAGTGACATTCAGGCCTCAGCCTCACAGCACTGTCTGCTGCTGTCGGGTTGAAAACCGTGATCGCGCTGAGCACTTTCGCAGGGTAGTGCCAATCGATAACTGAAGTGAAACAGCGTATAGTCTTTTCCGTATCAGCACAGTGCAGCGTACTATGACCTCGAAAATCGCTCGGCTCTACTCTCATTCTGTTTTTGAAAGACCAAAACTGGTCATTGCCATGCTGCTGGCGCTGGTGGCCTTTTTTGCCTGGCACGCACAGAATTTCCGACTGGATGCGTCGGCAGACTCCTTGCTGCTGGAAAATGACCCTGATCTTGAATTCTCGAGAGAGATCAACAACCGCTACGGCACTGCCGACTCGGTTACCGTTGCCTATTCTCCGGACGAAAACTTATTCGATCCTGCCCAGCTTCAGGTGCTCGAGCGCCTCAGCGAAGATCTAATGGCTATTGATCGGGTGGAATCTGTGAACAGTATTTTGACCGTGCCGATTTTCGGCGACACCCCGCTAACCGGTATCTCTGAAGATTACCTGACCCTGTTGGCACCGGAAACCGATCTCGCCGCGGCTCAAGAGGAGATCATGACCAGTCCGGTTTTCCGCAATGCTCTGCTGAGTCCTGACGGTGAGACAGCCGGTATTCAGGTGGGCTTTGCTCTCGACGAAACTGCCCGCTTGTTGGTCAATCGTCGCTCGGAGTTGAGGAATCTCGCCCTCGCCGGCGACGCCAGCCCCGAGCAGTTGGCCGAGCTGAGTCAGGTTGAGGCGGAATATGCGCGATACAGTGTGCAGGCGGCGGATCGGCAGCACAAGATGATTGGTGAAATACGCGCAACTCTCGATAGGTATCGGGATGGCGCGGAGATCTATCTTGGTGGCGCACCAATGATAGCCGACGATTTGGTGACTTTTGTGCAGGGCGATCTCAGTAGCTTCAGTATCGCAGTGGTTATTCTCATCGTCTTTGCCCTTGGTCTTATTTTTCGCAAGTTACGATGGATTGCAATACCGCTCGCCTGTTGCACGGCTGCCGGCATCATCATGGTCGGGGTTCTTGGACTGATGGACTGGCGTGTCACCGTTGTTTCTTCAAATTTTATTTCATTGCTGTTGATCATCACCATTTCACTCACCGTGCATCTGACCGTACGCTATCGAGAATTAAGGGCGACCCGACACTACAGCGGCCACGATAAGATGCTCAGGCATGCTGTTCTCAGCATGTATCGCCCTTGCCTCTACACGGCGCTGACTACCCTGGTCGCGTTCGGTTCCCTGGTTGTGAGCGGGATTTTGCCAATAATCACGTTTGGCTGGATGATGATGATGGGTGTGGTGACCGCTTTACTTGTCGCCTTCACACTTTTTCCTTCGATCATGAGCTTGCTCGGGGCCGACGAGAGCCAGCTCGCTACTGGTCTTCGTCTGAATTTGACCGGCTTTCTCGCGCGTGCTACCGACAAGTTGAATAACACTGTGCTGGTGATATACGGCTTGATACTGCTATTCAGCATGATTGGCCTGGGCCAGCTGAGGGTGGAAAACAGCTTTATCGATTACTTCAGGGAAAGCACAGAAATTTATCAAGGCATGAGCCTGTTTGATGAAAAGCTCGGAGGCACTCTGTCCTTTGATGTTGTGGTCGACCTGTCAGATGGCGGCGCGCCAATCGATGACGGATTCGACGACGGTTTTGATGATGGATTTTCAGACAGCGGCAGTAATGATGCCTATTGGTTTACTGCCCCGAAAATGGAGCAGATCAAAGCCATCCATGAATATCTTGATGCCGATCTGCAAACCGGTAAGGTGCTCTCGTTTGGCGCCATTGTGCAACTGGCTGAAAAACTCAATGGAAACCAGAAAGTGGATGGGTTTCTCTGGGCGATCCTGTACAACCGGATTCCCGAGGCGCTCAAAGATACGGTACTGACCCCCTTTATCTCGGTCGCTGACAACCAGACCCGATTCAATGTCCGGGTGATCGAATCGGCGCCTGATCTAAATCGAAATGAGCTGTTGCAGCGAATAGAGCGTGGCGTTGAAGAAGAGTTTGGCCTGGCGGACGAGGACGTCCGCGTTACGGGTATTCTGGTGATGTATAACAATGTACTGCAGAGCTTGTTTCAATCTCAGATTCTGACGCTCGGAGTAGTTATGCTGGCCATCATGTTGATGTTTCTCGCCCTTTTTCGCTCGATCTCCATCGCAGTGATCTGCATTATCCCCAATGCTGTTGCTGCAGCATTTGTCCTCGGCATCATGGGTTGGGCAAGCATCCCGCTTGATATCATGACCATCACAATCGCAGCAATTTCTGTTGGCATCGGGGTCGACAATACAATTCACTACATGCATCGGTTTAAGCGCGAATTTCCCCGTTTCGGTGATTACCGTGCAACTATGCATTTTTGCCATAACAGTATCGGGCGGGCCATGTATTTTACTTCGATGACTATTGTCGCCGGCTTTTCTATCCTGGCTCTGTCCAATTTCATTCCGACGATTGTGTTTGGACTGTTGACTAGTCTTGCCATGCTCGTTGCCTTGACCGGCTCTTTGACGCTGTTGCCACAGCTACTTATTTTTTTCAAACCTCTCGGTGCTGAGGTGGGTTTTGGTGCCCATGTCTAATTGGCTCTTTTGCGTCTGCAGATTAAGCGATCACATGGCCTCGCACGCCGAGCATAGATGCCGAAGCTGACATTCGGGATTCGATGAAGCGATCATGACAAGCGCCTCTTTCTCAATGATACGGGTCGGCTACTGGCTTGGCAGCCTATTGCTGCTAACCGTCTGCAGCAAGGTTGAGCCCGAGCCCACAGCGCCGATGAGCCTGCTGGACGGCTACATGCAGGATCCTCTGGCTGTCGAGCGCGGTGCCAGAATATATTCCGGAACCTGCGCTCAGTTCTGTCATGGCGCAGAACCCCGCGTCGGGGAAGACGTGAATCTATTTGATTGTCAGTGGCGTTTTGGCAATACCGCCGATGAGATTTTTCAGATAACAACATCAGGCATTCCGGGTACCCGGATGGTGGGTTATGGCAATAACTTCCCTGAAGGAAAACAAGACCTGTGGAAGTTGATTGCCTTTATAAGTACCAAGCAGCCTGAGTGTGAGACCAGTGATACGCTAGAGATTCAATGAGGAAGGAAAAACATGCATAGCACCCAGGACGATGACAATCAGGCCACTCTGACTCCAGCCAGATCCGGATTTATGGATGAGAAGCTGTTTAAGTCGCGCGCAATCACACTTTTCGGCAGTATTGATGACAAGCTTGCCCGATCGGTCACTGAGCGGCTTCTTGCACTGGCCTCAGACGGTGATGATCCGATCACGTTGTACGTCAGCTCTCCCGGCGGTCACGTTGAATCCGGCGATGTGATTTATGACATGATTAAATTTATTCAGCCAGTGGTCAAAGTGATTGGCACGGGCTGGGTAGCCAGCGCGGCAACAACGATCTATCTGGCGTCAGAGAAAGAAAATCGCTTTTCCTTGCCGAATACACGCTTTCTGGTGCATCAGCCTTTGGGTGGTGCTCGTGGCGATGCGACCGATATCGCTATTCAGGCAGAACAAATTGTCAAAATGAGAGCGCGGATTAATCAGCTGATCGCAAACGAAACGGGCCAGCCTCTTGATCGTGTTGCCCAGGATACAGATCGCGACTACTGGATGACCGTTGAAGAGGCTGTCGAATATGGCATCGTAGGTAAAGTCATCAGCTCTGCTTCAGAGATCTAGTTGTTCGAGTCTGACGCCGCCTGGCTAGCAACTTTCCTAAAGATTGCCTGGCGGCCCAGCGAAAGCGCACACACTACCATAAATGTGGGCTGACAGCTGGCGGCGGAGAGCACGGCCGTCTTGGCATTCAGTAATTCTGCCCGAATGACGCCGCTCGCGCCCGAATATTCGACCTCCACGCGGGCAATATTACCGTCGATTTCGCCGTCTCCACTGGACCAGATTTGCCCCATGGATTCTATTTGGGTGATCTTCAGCAGTCCGTTGTCTAATGTCACTCCAACTCTAAACAGGGTGCCTTCAGCGAGCCACTCCCCTTCCCAGTCCGTGTCTGCTATCTGAGTCTGGGCAGTTACCAGCCTCTGAGCGGTGCTGAGGATCATAAGTAGCAAAGCCATTGAGCCTCGACGTCTCAGTACCTGCCCTAGGGTTTTGACTGTTTGCAAGGTGAGCTTCTGAAAAAACATCTGAATTAGCTTAAGCAAAGTTCAATCCCACGCCAAACAGGTGTCCATGAAACATGGCTACCAGGGCGTATAAGAGCAATCCAAGCAGAATCGCCATCGCGTCCCACAGAATACCTGGGGCGAGGGAGGCGCGCCCCGCACCTCCCCACATCGAGACAAACTTTACCATGCTCCATACCGCGAAGCAGCCGAATAGCAGAATCGAAGCGAGATCGCCATTTGACCAGAGATGCGCAAGCCCCCAGAGCCCAACCCCTAAAAGCATGGGATTGCGGGTTGCCGCAGCGAGGTGAGAAGGAGGGAGATTACCTGTGGTCACCAGGATTGCCCCCGGCAACATTAGAAAGTGACTGACTACACGCCACTCAAATGGCGGTTGCCAGACAGTGAAAAAGGTCGCCTGACTTTTGCCCAGCACAATCAGACAAATACCGATGGCAGCTGCCAGACTGAAAGCGCCTTTATAGGCGGCCGCTGAAGGCAGTTTGCCAAGCACATGATCGCGTAATCCCGTCTCCCGCAGCAGGTGTGGAATAAAAAACAGCAGCAAACCAATTACGAGTAAGGGCATGTACCAGTTACGCGTTGGCCAGCGTGCTGTTCTGTACAAAATTGTGCTTGCTAAGAGGAAGCTCTCTAATTCGCTGACCGGTCAGTATGTAAACTGCATTAGTGACAGCCGCCGCGATTGGAGGCGTCGCGGGTTCACCAAGTCCACC
>JASMER010000062.1:0-2877 GCA_030752195.1 Gammaproteobacteria bacterium | reverse complement strand
GCTGGCTCCTGACTCAATTAGATGCACATCGATTTCCGGCGAAGTTGCCATTCGGACCATCTCATAATCAGGAAAGTTATTCTGACTGACCCGACCTTCCTTTATCTTAATTTCGCCGTACATCGCGGCGGTGAGGCCGAAAATGATGCCAGATTCTACCTGGGCATTGGCAGTGTCCGGATTGACCACCCAGCCACAATCGATTGCCGCTGTGACTTTGTGCACAACAGGCTTGCTATCGGATCCAATTGAGACTTCGGCAATCTCGGCGCAGATACTGCCGAAACTTTCCTGTACCGCTATGCCCAGCGCGCGACCGTCGGGCAGGTTTCTGCCATAACCTGCGGCTTCCGCTGCGACCTGTAAAACTTGTTGATGTCGCGGTTGTTTGTGGAGAAGTTCCATACGGAACTGGAAGGGATTGGTTCCCGCGCGATGGGCCAGTTCGTCGATAAATGACTCGGTAAAAAACGTCTGCTGTGAGTGATCCACGCTGCGCCATGCGGCAATCGGCACGTGGGTATCTCCGTTCACGACTCTGATAGATTGGTTGTCGATGGCGTAGGGGATGTGCGCTGCTCCCGGAGTTTGGATTGGACCTGTGTATCTGTTGTGCCACGCCAGAATTTTGCCATTAGCGTCCAAGCCTGCTTTGAAATTGGAAGTGACCGCTGGGCGATAATAGTCTTGCTGCATGTCGTCTTCACGGCTGAACACGGTCTTCACCGGAACGTTGAACTGCATTGCAATCTTTGTGGCGTGATCAATGACATTCCAGTTGAAGGGCAGGCGGCGGCCGAATCCGCCTCCCAGGTAGCTCGGATGGTGTGTCACTGCGCGCTCATTCAGCCCGGCAACTGAGGCCACCCGGCCGCGCACGGCCAGTGGGTCTTGGGTGCTGGTCCAGACATCAGCGCGACCATTCTGAATGTGCACTGTGCAGTTCATCGGCTCCATTGGGGCGTGGGCCAGATAGGGGACACGATAGATGGCCTCGACTATCTCACCGGCCTGATTCAGATTTGTCTCAGCATCTCCGGCTTCAAAATCCTTACTGCCTTCACTGCGGGCCAGTTCCGAATCAAATCGAGCTGCAATGTCTGCACTGGAAACTGTATCGTTGACAGAACGCTCAAACTGGGCTTCAACTACCTTTAGCGCTTCTTTCGCGCGCCAGTAGTTGTCAGCAACAACAGCGACAGAATCTTTGAGCTCGATGACTTTTTTGACCCCCCGTCGCTTCAGAGCCTCAGTAGCATCAACTGAAACCAGCTTGGTGCCGAACACAGGTGCCAGCCTGATCGCGGCGAACAACATGTCGTCTGTATTGTAGTCCAGGCCATAGAAGGCGCTGCCGTCGACCTTTGCGGGGATATCGACACGCGACATGGCTTTGCCCATTATATTGAATTGCGTGCGCTGTTTGAGAGTGGGCTCCTCAGGCGGTTCCAGCCTGGCCGCCGCATCTGCCAGTTCACCGTAACTTGATGATTGTCCGCTGGCATTATGATGGACATAACTGAGGGTCGTGGTGCATTCACCTGTTGGAACGCCCCATCGCTCTGCCGCGCATTGAAGCAGCATCTCACGGGCTGCTGCACCGGCGACGCGCATTCCGAGCTGGCCGGTAAAACGAATGGACGCACTGCCCCCGGTGGTTTGCAGATTGCCTATTTGCGCAATTTTCATCGCGCTGGCTTCAACCAACGGCATCAGAAATGAGGGGACGCCAAATTCGCCGGCGAAGCCGATAGCCATGTCTCCGGTTGCGTACAAATCGGTTGCCGGTGCCTGTTCTATCCTGACCTGCTCCCAGGCGGCATCCAGCTCATCTGCTGCCATCATGGCCAGTGCGGTGTGACTGCCCTGACCCATCTCTGAGTGATTCACGTAGACGGTTACCCGGTTGTCTGGGTCAATCTTCAGAAACGAGGTCAGGTATCTGGCGGAGCCCTGGGCGAGTGTGTCATTGGCAAGTCGATGGTCGCTTGGTCTGGTGGCGGCATAGCCAATAGCCAGGCCACCGCCGACTACAGCTGATGAGACAATGAACCGGCGTCTTGAGATTTCCATGGTAGCGCTCCTTCGGCCTAGGCGTTGGTGATTGCTCGAATCGCTTTTCGCACTCGTGGATAGGAGCCACAGCGGCAGATATTGTTGATGCTCGCATCAATTTCCGCATCGCTAGGATTAGGGTTAGCAGCTAACAAGGATGACACGGCCATTATCATGCCTGACTGGCAGTAGCCGCATTGAGGAACCTGATGATCAATCCAAGCTGTCTGCACAGCATTCAGATCCCCCGGTTCGTAGTGTGCCAGTGACGATTCGGCAAGCCCTTCGATGGTGGTGATTTCCTGACCCTCCACAGCCGAAACAGGCATGACACAGCTTCTCACCGGATTGCCATTTACCTGCACCGTGCAGGCGCCGCAGGAAGCCACGCCGCAGCCAAATTTGGTTCCCGTGAGTCCGAGTTCATCCCGCAGGGCCCATAACAGGGGCATTTCTGGCTCGACGTCGAGAGTGTATTGAGTGCCATTTATTTTTAGAGTCGCCATGCGCAGACATTCCCTTTCTCAAAGACACGGAGATTGTAACGCGCGCGTTGGACTATTTCGACGTGCAAGGAAGCTGTTTCTCAGCATACACTCGGCATATTCGAACTCGTCGCCGGGGATTGGTCGCTACCCTAAGCCATGGAATTTGCATACAGCGCGCTTGAGAAGGTCATCTTCAACGAGGCTTCAACAGAAGTTCTGCCTCGGCTTTTGCGTGGTCTGAGTTACAAGCGGCCGTTTATGGTTGCCTCCAGAACTCTGGCCGAAAAGACCGGCGATCTAAGTGTTTTGAGACAAGCGCTGCCGGTTGAGGTGG
>JASMER010000061.1 GCA_030752195.1 Gammaproteobacteria bacterium | reverse complement strand
AAGATTCCCGCATCTCACTCTCAAGCGCTACTGGAGACACCTGTTTGGCAAATTCAGACATGCTTTAGAAATTCCCAAGCAATTCACGCACTGGACGCGTTTTTTAAAACAAGGAGGCAGCTAAATCAGTTTCGGCTGCTTTTACCGCGCGGTCGTCGTTGATACGAAATTTGCGGACGGATCGAAGACGGAACAAACGCTTTTTTCAATACCCGGGTAAGCCGTTTTTTTTCGAGGCCTTTACCCCATGTTGCCTGATAGGAGGGTCTCTACAGACCCCTCTTATCAGTTGATATGGTACCACATCCGCATCCGTGATTGACACTGTTAAGCTAGTTTTTTATCAATAATTACACTATATATATCAATAGGTTATCGCTCATGTAAAAGCATCCTCCGAAGCGCGCGTTTTTCATTGCGAAGCGCTATAATCTAGCCCTTGCTCCTGCTGTATGAATCCCCCAACCAGGCTCAATAAAACAAGGAGGTTTGAGCATTGAATCCGATTAACCAACCCGAATCCGACCTCATTATTGAGGCCGCTTACGTTATACCCGTTGCTCCCCGCGGACGGATTCTCAAAGATCACGCCGTCATTGTGAGCAATAAACGCATCACTAATATCGTCCCATCAAGCGACATCAACGACCGCCACGCCAAAAGGAAAATCAGATTGCCCAATCATGTTCTGATGCCGGGCTTTGTCAATGCGCATGGTCATATTTCGATGTCCCTTTTCCGCGGATTGGCTGATGACATTCCGCTTCAGGAGTGGCTAGAAACCCGGATCTGGCCTCTGGAAAGCAAGTACGTGGACAGAGAATTTGTCCGAGACGGCGCGATGCTGGCTTTAGCTGAAATGATTTCGACCGGCACAACCTGTTTCGCGGATATGTATTTTTTTGCGGACGAGGTTGCAGGGGTCGCGAGTGAATCGCACATCAGAGCGCAATTGGCCAGTCCGGTGCTGGATTTCCCGACCGTGTGGGCTCAGAACGCGGATGAATACATAAACAAAGCCACGCAAGTCCACGACGACTATCGGTCAAGTGATCTAATCAGCACTGCCTTTGGCCCGCATGCACCCTATACCGTGTCGGACGAACCACTCACGCGGATCGCCGCGCTTGCTGAGGAACTGGACGTGCCGATTCACATGCATCTCCATGAAAACGCACAAGAGATCATTGACGCAGAAACCACCGATGGGAGACGTCCTTTAAAAAGACTCCAAGATCTTGGCATCGTCAGCCCAAGGCTGCTATGTGTTCATGCAACACAATTACTTCAAGAAGAAATCGAGTTGCTCGCCACGCAAGGCGCGAGTGTCATCCACTGCCCCTCCTCAAACATGAAGTTGGCAAGCGGTTTTTGTGAGGTCGATCAACTCCTGAAACATGGGGTTAATGTAGCTCTGGGGACCGATGGCGCCGCAAGCAATAACGATCTGGATATGTTTGGCGAAATGCATCTGATGGCAATGATCGCCAAAGCAGTTGCCAATGATGCCTCTGCGGTGGACGCGCAACAGGCGCTGGAAATTGCAACCTTAAATGGCGCTATGGCACTCGGGCTCGACAGCGAGATTGGCAGCATCGAAATAGGTAAATACGCAGATGTTTGCGCGGTTTCACTCGCCCCACTCAGCACGACGCCAGTCAATAATCCGCTTTCGCATCTCGTCTACGCAAGTAACGGCAGTTATGTGAGTCACGTTTGGGTAGGCGGAACGCCTCTGCTCACAGATGGTGAACTGCAAACCCTTGATCTGGCGTTAATCAGGGATCGGGCGAAGTATTGGCAGGGTCAATTTTCGCCTCAATAAGACGCAGGTTTTCATCAATGACAAACGTTGACGATCTTGAAATCAGTAAGTTTGAGGCTCTTGCCTCTCGCTGGTGGGACCCAAACAGTGAATTCAAACCGCTGCATGATATTAACCCTCTCAGGGTTAACTACATAAGCCAGCACGCCAATCTGGTGGAGAAGCGGATCCTGGACATTGGCTGCGGTGGAGGAATTCTGTCCGAAGCATTGGCCCATCATGGTGCAGCAGTCACCGCGATCGACAAAGCTGAAGCTTCGCTGTCGGTCGCGAAACTGCATTTGCTTGAGAGCAACCTGGATATATCCTACCTGGACAGCACAGCAGAGGAGTTTGCGGAAGCACACCCAGAACAGTTCGATATTGTTACCTGTCTTGAAATGCTTGAGCATGTACCGGACCCATCGTCGGTGGTCGCCTCCTGCGAACGACTCGTAAAACCGGGCGGCTTAGTCTTTTTTTCTACTATAAACCGGAACCCTAAGTCCTATTTGTTTGCCATAATCGGAGCAGAATATCTGTTAAATTTATTGCCGCGAGGAACGCACGACTACGCTAAACTGATCAAACCGTCGGAACTGGCCTCATGGTCCCGACAAGCCAATCTCGTCCTCAGAGACCAAATCGGTATGGGCTACAACCCTCTAACCAAAAGATATTTTCTGCAAAACAGTCTGGACGTGAATTATCTGGCGTGCTACGAAAAACCCAGAGCTTGATCATGGAATTAGATACTTCCATTGAATGCGTGCTGTTCGACCTCGACGGCACGCTTATTGACACTGCACTGGATTTTATAAAAGCGTTAGGCCGACTCACTGCAGAGAACAACCAGCCGCCAGTGAAAGACTTGCGGGTTCAGCAGACCGTCTCAGATGGCGCCCGCGCACTGATTAAGCTAGCGTTCGACATTACGGAAAATGACGACCGCTTTGCTTCTCTGAATCAGCGTCTGCTGGACCTGTATCTCGAGCAACTGGAGGATACTGAAGCGACTCTTTACCCGGGGCTCTCCTACCTGCTCACTCAATTGGAAAAGGTCGGCATTCCTTGGGGTATCGTCACCAACAAGCCCGAGATATATTCACGTCAACTTCTGGACAAATTGAATCTTCTCACACGCTGTGGCGTTCTGGTCTGCCCGGATCATGTGAGCGAGCGGAAGCCACATCCCGAACCCATCTTTTTAGCCTGCGACCGCCTGTCCTGCAGCACCGAACGTACCGTCTATTTGGGGGACCATATTCGCGATATTCAAGCGGCCAAGAATGCTGATGTGATTGCTGTAGCTGCCGCTTATGGCTATCTGTCTCCTGAGGTGAAGGTTGAAGAATGGTTCGCAGACTTCATATTACGATCTTCGGAACAAGCGCTACCTCTGCTGAATAGCCTAAAATTCGCCTGATAGTAGATAAAAAGGGCCTCTTGTATGTTCGAGTATCACCCTTCTTCCCAGCATCTGGCCGGCAAAAAAATTCTGATTACCGGAGCCAGCGATGGTATTGGCCGGGCTAATGCCATCTGCTTTGCTGAACACGGTGCAGAGTTGCTTCTATTGGGGCGCAATCAGGAAAAACTGGAACAGCTGTTCGATGAAATTGAAGAAAAATCCCCGGGCAAGGTCACAATTCATCCGATGGATTTCGCCAAGGCAAAAGCCGAGGACTACTCAGGCCTCGCAGACTCTTTAGATGAGCACTTTCCGGTGATTGATGGTCTGATACATAACGCTGCACAGCTCGGGACGCTATGCCCGGTCGAATACTACCCGGATAACGACTGGGAAGCGTTGATTAACGTCAATCTAAATGCCGTTTTCTATCTGACAAAGGCCGCAATGCCTTCGTTGAAACGTTCTGAAGATGCCCGCCTGCTATTCATTTCTTCAAGTGTTGGAAGAAAGGGCCGCGCTTATTGGGGTGGCTACGGGGTTTCCAAGTTTGCACTAGAAGGCCTCATGCAAACACTTGCTGATGAGCTGAGTTCAACTTCGAATATCAGAGTCAATAGCCTTAATCCGGGCGGCACGAGAACCGCCATGCGACAGACAGCCTACCCCGCCGAAGACCCACACTCGCAGCCACCAGCGGAGAGTTTGATGCCCGTCTACCTCTACCTACTCGGACCTGAGTCCGCCCACATCCATGGGCAAGCATTGGATGCCAGAGATTTCGACCCAGAGACATTTAACACAGCAGCCGACGATTAGAACAGCCTAACCTTTAAGAAAACGTGATCTGGATGCTTCCGGAAGACTCCATCGCGCAGAAGCCCACTGGCAAGCAAGTAGCGCCAGGATTCAGCCAACCATCTTAACGAGCTTATCTACTTCAGGCTTCGCCAGCTCCTGAAACTGCCCACGCTTGACTGAACTGGGTATGAAAATTGGACCGAAACGCACCCGCTTAAGTCGGCTCACCTTTAGTCCTTGCGATTCCCACAATTTTCTGACTTCCCGATTACGACCTTCCATCAGCACAACATGATACCACTGATTGATTCCTTCCCCGCCATAGTGCTGGACGTCGGTAAATCTGCATAGATGGTCGTCGATCACTACTCCGGCATGCATCGCCTGAACCATTTCCGGAGAAACTTCACCCATGACTCTAACTGCATACTCTCGCTCTATTTGTGAGCGGGGGTGAGTCAAACGATTGGCCAGCTCTCCATCAGTCGTAAAGAGCAGCAGACCACTGGTGTTGATATCCAAGCGACCTATCGATACCCATCGGCCGTGCTTGAGCGGCGGCAGCTTATCGAACACTGTTGGTCGACCTTCCGGATCTTTTCGCGTACTGATTTCGTCTTCAGGTTTGTTGTAGAGAATAACCCGGCGGGAGCCCCGTGTTTTTTGCTGAGGAGCAAGGCGTTTACCATCAACAGTAACCCTGTCTGAATCGCTTACTCGATCGCCAACCTTGGCGATCTGACCGTTAACCTTGACCCTGCCTGCTGCAATCCAACGCTCCAGCTCGCGCCTTGACCCAAAGCCAGCGCGCGCGAGTATCTTTTGTAATTTTTCACTCATGGATAACCAAATCGTGCTGCTATGCTCTAGGAACCCGAGTGGGGCCGTCACCCATCGATTACTGCCCCGCTACCGGCTCTTTAGGGTCTGACCTTGCTGCTGGCTCATTCCTGTCTTCAGAAGAAACTTCTGCCGCAGACGGCTGGGTGTGTGTGTCGAGCTCTGTCACCGCGTGCGGGTCTCCGGCGAGATCATGGTCAACATGCTGCCTGGGCTCTTCAGATTACTGAACGCCTTCGCTGCGCGGTGAGGCACCGAGGACATCGTTGTCGGGCGCATCGTCTGCTGGAGCACCGGATGCTCCTTCAGTGGGCAGGCCAGAATCCGCAGGCTGTTCGACGCCTTTCGTAGCTGGTATCGGATTCTCTCCCTCATAAGCATCGAGGTTCAAATCTTCGCCAAGAAAATCAATGATTTCAATATCGAATGGTAGAGTGATGTTATTTTGGTTCAGGTAATGAACGGTTTCCAGCCCGGCAATGACGCCAGCAATGCCGTCAAATCTGCCCCCTGCTGCCACTGTGTCGATGTGGGAGCCTATAATCACTTTGCGGGGCGGCTCTCCGCTACTGGCGGCCTTGCGGGTGCCTATCAGATTGCCACCGGCATCAGTCCGACACTCAAGCCCAATCTCTTCAAACTGTAACTGAAGCCAGGCCCGAGCCGCCTTGTATTCATCACTGAAAACAAGCCGTGTGAACGGCCGGTCGTGTTCGGTCATGGCGGACAGCGCGTCGACGGCGCCTGTGATACGATCAGGATCACTGTACTGGTAAAACTGTTCGGCCATATGCTCGCCTTAACCGTTGGTGGTTCCTTGCACTCACTGGCGCGACCCCGCTAATCTTTTGGTCAGTCCAGAAAAATGAAACATTGGTCACCACAGGATAACGCAAATGGAATTGATTGCTGAGCTTAAAGACAAAAAGGCTGAAATGGCGTCCTGGCGTCAGCATCTCCATCAGTTTCCGGAGATAGCCTATGAAGAGGAAATGACCTCTGATTTCGTGGCTGAGAAGCTGAAGAGTTTCGGGATCGAGGTGCATCGCGGGCTTGGCAAGACGGGTGTTGTCGGCGTTATCCACGGGCAGGATTCCGGCGACGGCACGTCACCATCTATCGGTCTCAGGGCGGACATGGACGCGCTTCCCATGGAAGAGCAGACAAATTTAGCTTATGCCTCCAGACATACAAACCGGATGCATGCCTGCGGCCATGATGGCCATACAACCATGTTGCTTGGCGCGGCGGAACATCTGGCCAGGCATCGTCACTTCTCGGGCACGGTCTATTGCATTTTCCAGCCAGCTGAAGAAGGTGGCAATGCGGGCGCAAGGTCTATGATCGATGACGGGTTGTTCGACAAAGTCCCGATGGAGTCGATCTGGGGCATGCATAACTGGCCGGGGCTTGAGGCTGGACGCGCACTGGCCCACGTAGGGCCTGCCATGGCGGGAGCAGATATTTTTATCCTGACAATTGAAGGGGTAGGTGGCCACGCCGCAATGCCTCATCAGACGAAGGATCCAATTGTCGCAGCCGGGATGGTCACAATTGCACTGCAAACACTGGTCTCACGACAGCTTGATCCTTTTGACCAGGCAGTCATCTCACTGACCAAGCTGGAAGCTGGCAGTGCATTCAATGTGATCCCCAGCATCGCAACAGTTGGTGGCACATTGAGAACCATGAAGGCAGAGACGCGTAAGGATTTTCTCCAGAAGATCGAGGCCGTTGCGAAGACTGCAGCCCAGGTGACAGGATGCGACGTGAGCATGGAAGTCCGACCCGGTTATCCGCCAACCATCAATCATGAAGCGGATGCGCTTTTCGCACGTGGCGTCATCTCTGATGTCTTGGGAAAGGATGGTCTTGATACAGATCTGACACCAACAATGGGCGCTGAAGATTTCTCCTACATGCTGCAGCACAAGGAAGGAGCCTATATCTGGCTAGGCGCCGGCACGGATTCACAAAATCTTCACAGCCCGCTCTATGATTTCAACGATGAACTGCTTCCCATGGGTGCAAGCTTGTGGGTGCGCATGGTGGAGGCCAAACTGCCGACACAGACAGGATAGCCGAATATTGCCAGCATCATGCGTTACCCACATCAGGAAGGCTGTTCGATCACCGGCGGCTTTTGACCACTTGGAATTGGGCAGACATAAGGTGTTGCGTTCTGCCTTTGGTCATGAATCTCCCGCGCAGCCTGCAATGTTTCCGGCGAATTGATGAGATGCGTTGCTGTCGCTGCCATGACCTTGGCAGCGTGGATCATGCCCTTGTGCGCTGCCGGCGCTTTGCCTTGCGCCACCGTTTGCCAGGTATGGAAAGGGGTTCCCACGGCGCAGGTGGCAACCCTTGCCTGTACAGTAGGTGTTACCCAGCTGACATCACCGACATCGGTTGACCCTTCGCCACCGATGCTTGGCCGTTCCAGCGGCGCGACAAAATCACAAAGCGGCAGGTCTGGCGGCGTTTCACGCCCGGCCCGCTGAAAGCTTGCCGCGATATCGTCTGCGGTCAGGGTCTTTCTGATTTCATCGGCGAAAGCGGCATCCTGATTGTCGAACATCACCGGACCAAGCTTGTCGAATTCAAACTGCATGGCCTGTTCCAACGGCGCATTTCCGACAAGATTGGAGACCCCCGAATAAACCTTTGCCTCCATAGTGGTGCCGGTCATCAACGCCGCGCCTTTGGCGATGTCCTTGACCCGCGCTACCATGTCGCGGAGGGTCGCGTTGTCACTTGCCCGGATCAGCTGTCTGACCGTCGAAGTGGCCTGAACAACATTAGGTGCGGCTCCGCCCACATCAAGATAAGCATAGTGTATTCTGGCTGCATCGGGCATATGCTCACGCATGTAATTCACGCCCACATTCATCAATTCACATGCGTCAAGCGCACTTCTGCCTAAATGCGGAGCAGCGGCAGCATGGGCCGCTTTGCCACTAAAGGTGAAATCAATTCGACTATTCGCAAGTGAATTACCATGCTGAACCGCATTAAAGGTAGACGGATGCCAAGATATAGCAGCACTAACATCATTAAACAGACCGTCACGGGCCATGTATGTTTTTGCGGCTCCACCTTCTTCTGCCGGGCAGCCATAATATCTGACCCGGGCTTTGATACCAGTTTCAGCAAGCCAGTCTTTGACAGCA
>JASMER010000060.1:7788-8042 GCA_030752195.1 Gammaproteobacteria bacterium | reverse complement strand
AGGGCTCCAATTTCCAGCAGACTGCCACTGTTGAGTGCAACCACGATCGCAATGATGGTGAGAATGATCAGAATGGACAGTGTTGGCAACTGTGGAGTCAGAGGCCGTATAAATGCAGGAAAGAGGTGGTTAAGCATGACTCCCATCAGTACCGGGATCAGGACAATCTGTACGATACTGACAAGCATTCCTACTGTGTCGAAGTCCACTGAAGTGGAAAGGTAGAAACCCGTCAACAAAGGAGTGGCAACGAC
>JASMER010000060.1:0-7778 GCA_030752195.1 Gammaproteobacteria bacterium | reverse complement strand
AGTGTTGAGCACACCGTCATGCTGATCGACAAGGCCAGGTCGGCACGGGCCAGATAGCTGATTACATTGGACGCTGTGCCGCCAGCGCAGCAGCCTACCAGGACCAGTCCGGCGGTGAGCTGATTGGAAAGCCCGAACATTTTCGCCAGTACGACAGCTAACAGCGGCATCAGAATGAATTGCAACAAGACACCCACCAGGATGGGTCGTGGGTCTTGGAGGATGCGCTGAAAATCCGTTGCTTTCAGGGTAAGACCCATGGTGAACATCACTCCGGCGAGCAGCGGAATAATCCAGGAGGCAAGGGATGAGAAGGACTCACTAAAAAAGAAGGCCACGCCGGATAGCAGAATTGCCCAGAGCGGGAACAAAGTATTGAATCGGTTCATGTGTCTGAAAAGATTATTCGGTAGTCTGTATTGTGGGGCATCCAGTGCGGAAGCATAGCGGAATGGACTGCTGCAGGTAAGTTTAGCTTGCGCTCAGAGGAAAGATTACGCCAGCAATGAGCTTGTTTTTTGCCTCAGCAAGGTTTCTGTCAATGCGTTCTGCGATAACGGACGTGTTAGCTAAAGATGATTACCTTGAGCTTGGCTTTTTGGGTTGATGAGGCTGTATGTTCACAAGAACACTTTTGAAACCAGGCGTTCTGCTGCGTGGGTCAGTATCCTGAGGAATCAGCACGTTGGCTTCCGGGAAATAAGTCATCACCGAACCCTGCCTGATGTCGTATCGGATCGCCCGAAGGGCAGACATGATGCCGGTGTTATTGTAAACGTCGACCAGAGCGCCGTCTGTAAGGCCCAAAAGGTCGAGATCGCTCGGATGCATGAAAAGAGCCCGCCGGTCAGACTGACGACGGTAGCTGTCTTCGTCGCTGTAAATAATAGTGTTGAACTGACCTTCACTTCTGACGCTGGTCAGGACGAACTCCGAGAGCCGGGTGCCTGCAGCAGAGCGTCGGTACCAGCTGGTTGTCTTCGGAATACAAAAGTGCGCTTTGCGTGACGGAGTCTGGAAGCGCGGTATCCCTAGGTGCCGACCCTTGATGTGGAACTCTGCCTTGCTGTCGTCGATGCTCTCCAGATCTTCAAGGCCGGGTATAACTTTCGCGATGACCTGACGGATATTCCGATGTTGTCTGAATTCGGAAAACTTCAGTGTACTGGCTGATACCACCTGTTCAGCAAGGCCGGCTATCAGTTCCACTTCGGATCGCAGGGCAGTCAGGCGATCAAATCCACCATCGCTCAGGCGAACGAAATTAAACATGCTTTCCTGCGTCGTGGCCTGCTTTTCTTCGTCCCTCACCCGCACTGGCAGAATCAGATTTTCGCCTTCGACACCATTGAGATGGGTCTCGTTAAGTGTGGAATTCAGCATCACTTTGAACGGGATTCTGTCTAGCGCCTGAGCCGAAAAATGCGAGTCTGGATTGGCAGAATAAAGGTTACCACCTAACAGCAGAGCAAAGTCGATTTGTCCGGCCGCAGCTGCCTGCACGCAGGCCAGGGTATCCATGCCTTCTTCCGCAGGAAGCGCAATGCCGAGTTCCTGCTCCAGTGCTGTTATCACCTGACTTTTGATTGCAGGGGTCAGGCCAACGGTACTAACACCCTGAACGTTTGAATGGCCGCGAAGTGGAAGCAAACCCTTGCCCGGACCCCCTACCATGCCCCTGAGCAGCGCAAGAGCAACAACCGCCTCAATATTTTCTGAACCGTTGTAATGGTGGGTCAGACCCATTCCCCATGCCATCACAGTTGCCTGAGACGCCTGATAGATCTTGCTGATCTCAAAGATCGTTTCTCGATCGACCCCTGACTCTCTGACAATATCCTGCCACCGGGTTTGCTCGACAAAGTCCCGGTAGGCTTCGAAGCCTTCGGTGTGGTTCGAAATAAACAGTGACTCAACGCCATCGTTGTTCAGCAGGCATTTGGCAACTCCGACGATAAAGGCAACATCGCCACCCACATGGGGTTGGACATAATGGGAGGCTACCTCGCCTCCGCCGGCGATCATGGAACGGAAGTTGCCTGGAGAGGCAAAACGGACGAGACCGGCCTCGCGAGCCGGGTTGACTACAATAACCTTGCCCCCCCGCTGTCGACATTCGAGCAGCACTTTGACAAAGCGTGGATGGTTTGACGCAGGGTTTGCACCAAACACGAAAATGGTGTCGGCGGTATGAAGGTCCGCATAGCGGATGGTGGCCGTTCCGGTGCCCACGGTGGCGCTCAGGCCGATCCCTGAGGCCTGATGACAGTAAAAAGAGCAGCTGTTGATGTGATTGCACCCATAGATACGCGCAAGGAGCTGGAGCAAAAATGCTGCTTCATTGGATGAGCGGCCGGAGCCGTAAAAGAAGCTGCGGCCCGGATGCGTTGCGCGCATTTTTTGGCCGGCCAGTTGGAGCGCGCTGTCGTAGTCGATCAGCTCGTAGCGGTCGGCTCCGGGCGCCTTATACAGCGGGTGTGAAAGACGCCCGAGCTCTTCGAGCTGTTTGCCGGTTAGCTGGCGGAGTTCCGCAAGGTTGTTTTGCTGAAAGATCTGTGGCGGAATGGGCGCGCGATGATCGCTCAGTTGCGCCTGGATGTTTTTATTGCAGATTTCAACCCGACTGCTGTGCTCATTGTGGAGGCCGCCGCGCTGGCCTCCGGTCCCGAAGGCGCAGGCTTTGCAGGCGTTCTTTGAACGCACGCTGGCGCTGAGTTTGCGGGCACCCACTTGGCGGGCAATAGACATCACATAATTAATGGCCTTGAAACCACCGCCAATGGTCTCGGCCTCGCCGGGATACTTGTCAGTCATTTAGCCCGATGACCTCCATCCGGTCTGAGCCGGCTACCGTGATAGCCCTTCCGTCAACGGTGGTGAAGGAGCGCTCTGCCAATTGATACTTATAAACTTCATAGCTTGCGGGATCTGCTTGATCGGCGCTGTATAGTCTTACCGTAATCAATTTATGGTCATCCTGCCATCGGAAGTAATACAGGGCAGCACCCACCAACACTATAAACAATAAAAACAGATAGGATGCGGTTCGCAGATCGTCGTGAAGCGTGGGGTCGGGAATTTTTTTTGGCTCGCCGGCAGACATTGTCGGGGGGGCGGGCTGTGTTGTGTCGCGCCTTGATCCGTGATCTCGGCGCACCATCAGGTAGGCAATGGCTATTACAGCCAGGGTGAGCAGTATCTTGCCTATCATTGGGGATTCCTCATTTGTCGTATCACGCTGCGGCCCCTCGCAGAGCATAATAACAGTGCCTGCAGAGTATTGAACAGTCGCCACCCCTGCCGGACCAACGCTATGATCCAGTGCTTTCTGGGAATTAATGGCCGTGGCTAATAAAATAACGGCCCAGAATGTGGAACTTGAATTGATTTAGCGATTAGCAACTGAGTTGTACGGAGCGTCAGACAAGCAACTGCTCTACGTCCCCCTGGTTATGCCGCCGCTGGTTCTGAAGGGTCGCCCACCTCATTTTTTTGAGTTCTGGCCTGCATGGACTGGGTGTTTTCTGATTGCCTTGCTCTGGTTGCTGCTGTCAGTTCGTTATTGAAGTCTGAGCCTGCCGTAGATCGCAAACCCTGCAATCCCGCTGTTAGGTATGATGGGGGTGGCGAAGACTGCGGCATTTCACGCAGCCGGGAAGCCGCCCGGGTCGCTGTTGCGGCAATATCTCACGCTGTTTAAACTAAGTGCGGAAAGTCGCTGCTTGGGCCATCGATCTCCGGGCTTTGGCGCTTTTTATCGGGCCTGGCGACACGAATTGAATTTGTTAAATCAATACCAGGATGATTACTAATCCCTGCCGATTACCTCTGAAGCCCAGAGTTCTCGCTTCAGCGCTTGAAAGCCTGCTGGGTCTCAAGCCTCTGGCGAAGGTCTACGATGGTCGCCCGGCAAACTGCGATCCGTTCGAGTTTCTCGACTATGCGCTTGATGCGTTGGGAATCGATATCGCGATTGATGAAGAAGCGCTGTTGGAGGAAGTATCGAAGACCGGACCCGTTTTGATCGTTGCCAACCACCCGCTCGGCGGACTTGAAGGAATGGCAATTGCAAAAGTTATAGGCAAGTACCGGCCTGATCTGCAGGTGTTGACGAATGAGTTGTTGCGCCAGATCCCCGAACTGGCGCCGATATTTATCGGCGTTAATGTTTTGTCCAGCAATGCGGCGGCGGGCAACGTCGGCGGCATCAAGCAGGTCCACAACCACCTCAAGAATGACGGTGCGATACTGTTGTTTCCGGCAGGAATGGTGTCGGCGTATGAATTCAGCCACCGCCGCATTCAGGACCGGGAATGGAACCGCCTGGCCGGACAGCTGCTGAAAAAATACGAATGTTCCTGCACGCCGGTCTATGTCGGAGGCAGGAACAGTAACTATTTTTACGGGGCTGGCCTGGTGCATCCGCGCCTTCGCACCCTGTTGCTGCCGCGGCAGTTGGCGAATAAACAGGGCTTCACTCTGCCCCTGACTATCGGGCGCTCGATCCCTTCACAGGAGTTGAGGCTGTTGCAGAATCCGGTAGCGGTGACACAGTATCTTCGTGTCGCCACAGATGCGCTTCAGAAATCGGGAGGCCGGTCCCAGCCGGCCAAGCCGGAGACGCTTTCGGAATTAAGGCATGAGGAAAACTCCGACGAATTACGGCGGGCAGTCGCAAAGATGACTGACCTTCGGATTGTCGAGCATGATGAATTTGATGTTTATTTCGCGCCTTTTGAACGGCTTGGCCCGGTTATGGTGCAGATCGCCATTGCCAGGGAGAAAACGTTTCGTGCAGTGGGAGAGGGAACCGGTCTTTCTCAGGATTCTGATGAGTTTGATCCGCATTATAGACACCTTTTTTTATGGGATAAAACGGAGTGCCGTATCGCAGGAGCCTATCGGGTTGGTCTGGTTGATGAGATCGTTGCTACTCATGGGGTTGAAGGACTGTATAGTCGCTCACTCTATAAGTATGACGATGCGTTTATCCGGAAACTGGGCTCCGCGATTGAAATGGGCCGTTCTTTTATACATCCTGACTATCAGCGCCGGCCAGTTTCTCTGAATCTGCTTTGGCGGGGGATTGGGCAGATACTTGTTAAAATGCCCAGGTATCACACTTTATTTGGTTCAGTGAGTATTTCGAGGGAATACAGTGACCTTGCCCGGAGTCTTATAGCAGACTCGATGCTTACTAATTTCGGAGCGACGGAGTTTTCTCAGCTGGTCGAACCGATTAACCCACTCAAAGTCATGAATCGGGTCTGGACAGATGACATGCTTACGGAGTTGGCTAACGTTAAGATATTGAGCAAGCTGATCGGCCGCTGCGATCCCGGTAAGGCGATGCCAGTGCTCCTGCGCCACTACCTGTCTTTGAATGGCAAACTGGTCTGTTTCAATATCCACTCCAGTTTCAATAATTCTTTAGAAGGGCTGATTATTGTTGATACGCGGAATACCGAGCAGAAGACATTGAGCAAGTTTCTCGGCGCGGAAGGTCTGAAATATTTTCTGTCCTTCCATGAGGTCAAAAATACCGCCTAGCGCTCCCTCCGCCGGCCTCTTATAATGCGCGAATGAACAAGTTTTTCTCTGTACTTCAGTTGTTGCTCGCGGTTCTGGCCGCTGCGCTCGCCGTGGCTACCCTGGTAAATCTGGTTCTGATCAGCTCACGACCTGAAACGATATCGGTAGTTAATGCCATAATTGGACAGGGTTTGCTGATTGTTTGTCTAGCGGCATTCGCCAGGGTTTTGGGGCGAAAAGCCTGGCGAGCACTCTCTGAGGAAACTTCAGACACACCTTGACCCGACTAACTGGGTTTCCACAGCCTGCTTGCGTCTGCACAGTAACTCGAGAAAACAGTATAATGCTGCGCTTTTTCACCTTGAGCCTACCCTGAATGATCATCTTCGACCATCCTGATCGGTTTGCGCAGTTTCACCAGAGCTGTGTTGCTACCATCGGTAAGTTTGACGGAGTACATCTGGGGCACCAGCTTATTCTTGATCAGCTGAAGCAGCGGGCAGAAGAGCTGAATCTGCCAACACTGGTTATTTTGTTGGAGCCGCATCCTGAAGAATTTTTCGCTGGACCTGGGGGTGAACCACCGGCGCGCTTGAACGTGGTCCGTGAAAAGCTGGAGCTGCTGGAAAGTTTCGGGGTCGATTTTGTGTTTCAGCTTAATTTCGATGAAAAGATTAGCAGCCTGAGTGCCGATAGCTACATAGAGGAAATCTTGGTACAAGGTCTCGGTGTAGCTGTTTTTATCATCGGTAACGATTTTCGGTTCGGCTTTAGGCGGCAGGGCGATTTTGCTCTGCTCCAGCAACGCGGGTTGGAGCTGGGATTTGAGGTTGAGGAAACCGCATCCTATGAATACAACGGCGTCCGGATCAGTAGTTCGTACATTCGGCAGGAGCTGGCTATCAGTAATTTTGCCTTAGTCGAGCAATTACTGGGTCGGCCCTATTCAATTAGAGGTGAGGTTCAGCAGGGCAGAAAACTGGCGCGTAACTTAGGTTATCCGACCTGTAATGTGGGTTTACATCGGCGGACTCTCCCTCTACACGGCGTCTTTGCTTGTGAGGTGAGATTAGCCGACCGGTTTTTTACTGCAGCGGTGAATGTTGGCTACAAGCCCACGGTGACCGATGAGAGAGCGGCCTTACTCGAAGCACACCTTCTTGATTTTGATGAAGATCTGTACGGTAAAACAATAGAAGTGATATTTCGAAAAAAAATCAGGGAAGAGATGAAATTTGATGGACTCGATGCGCTCAAGGCCCAGATGAGCAGGGACATCGATAAAGTGAGAGAGATGATGGAAGTGCCAGCTGCCCAACGAGGCTGAGTCAGGAAATCGGTTGACGCAACTATGACAGATTACAAATCCACACTGAACCTGCCCAGTACGCCTTTCCCGATGAAGGCCAATCTGGCGCAGCGCGAACCTCAGATGCTGTTAAATTGGGACTCCATGGATCTTTACAGCAGGATCTGTGTAAAAAATGCGGGCCGCCCGAAATTTATCCTGCATGACGGCCCACCCTATGCCAATGGAGAGCTGCATTTAGGGCATGCGATTAACAAGGCCCTGAAAGACTTTGTCGTGAAATCCCGGCAAATGAGCGGTTTTGATGCGCCCTATGTGCCGGGCTGGGATTGTCATGGTCTGCCGATCGAACATAACGTTGAAAAGAAAAAAGGCAAAGCAGGTCAGAAAATCAGCTTTTCTGAATTTCGTGCTGCTTGTCGGAATTACGCGGCCGGACAGGTTGAAACACAAAAACAGGGTTTTATTCGGCTGGGGGTTTTAGGTGACTGGGATAATCCCTATCTCACCATGAATCCCGAAACTGAGGCTGACATCGTTCGGGCTCTGGGTCGGATTGCTAGTAACGGTCACCTGGTGAAGGGCTACAAGCCGGTTTACTGGAGCGTGGTCGGGGCGTCGGCATTGGCTGAGGCTGAAGTTGAATATCAGGACAAACAGTCCTTCGCCATCGACGTGCGCTTCGCAGCCGTTGATCGCGATGATGTGCTGGCTGCTTTCGGGCAACCGGCTGCTGCGCAGGCATTGCCGATTTCCGTAGTGATTTGGACAACAACGCCATGGACGCTTCCCTCCAATCAGGCAGTCTGTCTGCATGGGGAGCTGGTTTATGCTCTGGTTAAGTGTGCGCTTGAAGGGACCACGGAACTGATGATCCTGGCTGCAGACATGGTGGATGAAATCATGCTGCGGTATGGCGTTGAGCAGTACGAGACGA
>JASMER010000005.1 GCA_030752195.1 Gammaproteobacteria bacterium | reverse complement strand
GAAACTTGCGGGTACCGCACTGACTGCTCCCATGGCTACAATGTCGGGATGGGGCACTGGAACGAAGTCGCCCGGAACTAGCTGGTAGGCTGCCTTGGGAGCTGCCGGCTCAAGATTATCATTCGCATTCATCATGACTTGCCAGATTCCATTGAAATCAGGCTTGCCACTTGGGGTGCGAGGAATAGCATTGGCGGGAGATGATGCAGCTTGGGCCGACGAGGGACTTGGCGAAGGCCCTGAGGGTGAGCAACTCAGTACTAGCACAGCCAGCAGTGCAGGCAGCCATTTAATCTTCATAACTTAGACCTTGTATTATTATAAGTTCTACTGATCGCGCAAGAATATAAGCACCCGCAGTTTTAGCTGTCAAGCTAAAGACAGCGAATTCAAAGGGCTCAGAGGGATCTTTTCCAAACTTTTCTTTAGCCGGTTAACCGCAAGTTACGCGGTGGAGCATGTAGCAATCAACCAACATAACTTGCCTTGCAACTGCCTACGTATCCCTGCCTCATATAGAGTAGATACTTGGTCACCATGCCCATAAACTTTCAAACCACCAACGGGTCTATTGCTCAGCGAAGGCTCTCTCAATAGTGTAGTGTGCCTGGATTCCATGCCTCGACTGCTCGAACCCTTTCTCTTCCAATATCAGACACAATTGTTTCAACATACTTGGGCCGCCACAAATCATGAACCTATCTCTCTCGGTGGACGCGTCACCTACTCCAAGATTACGAAGTAACCTACCACTGGCGAGTAAATCTGAGATCCTACCTTCGTTTGTAAAAGGTTCCCGGGTCACTGTTGGGTAGTAGCGAAATTGTTTTTTGACCTCTTCACCGAAGTACTCGTTCTCTTGGATCTCTCTTTCCAAGAAATCTCTATACGCTAACTCTGACACATACCGTACCCCGTGGATCAAGTAAACATTTTCGAAACGTTCATAGATATCAGGATCCTGAATAATGCTCAAGAATGGGGCCAGCCCTGTGCCAGTGGCAAGCAGGAAGAGGTTTTTACCAGGGATTAATAGATCGGCTACCAGCGTTCCAGTTGGCTTTTTGCTAACCAAAAGCTCATCACCAACTTTAACGTTTTGCAGCACAGAAGTCAGGGCACCATCCGGTACCTTTATACTGAGGAACTCAAGCTCTGGGGAATAGTTCGGGCTTACGATGCTGTATGCCCTCATCAATGGCCTACCATCTATTTCAAGACCTATCATCACGAAGTGCCCATTCTCGAACTTCAGAGATGTGTCCCTCGTGGAAGTGAAACTGAATAAGGTGTCGTTCCAATGTTTGACAGAAGTTATCTTTTCTTTGGTAATACTGCCCATCTCTTCCCCAGGCATCTATGTGGGTAGGTGCTTCTCGACTGCAAATCGTGATCAGCGGCGTTTTGTGTCGTAACAAGTTGTGCTTTGAGATTTAATGCACCAGGAATAGGCTCCAAAGTGGCTTCGTTGTGGTTCATACTCTACTTCTTCACGAATTTTCGGATTATTTTTCCGTTTCCGCCTTGGCCACCAGTTACTTCACTGGTATAGACATTGCCATCTAAATCTACAACAACTCCTTCAGGCTCTGAGCCTTCGATAAAACCAAGCACTTCACCGCTATCCGCATTACCGTAGGTGACCCCTCGCATTTTCTCATAGTCCGCGACGTACAAGACGTCATTATGATCAATAAACATGCCACTAGGTCGACCAAATTGGTCCCATTCGGTCAGGTATTTGCCCTCCTGTGTAAATAACTGGATCCTTTCATTTGATCGATCCCCTACAAAGACTCGGCCTCGTCGATCAATTAAGATGGTGTGAGGCAGGTTAAACTTGCCAGGTTCACTTCCTTTGCCACCCCATTCCAAGAGATATCTCCCTTCTTTATCGAATTTAACCACTCGATTGTTCCAATGCCCATCAGCCACGAAGAAGCTTCCATCGTCAGCCTGCGCAACGTCGGAAGGTCCGTTGAACGTATTAGGACCGGCACCTGAAAAACCTCGGGCTCCTAGACGCAACAAGATATTGCCGTTGGTATCGATCTTCGTGATCGTATGGCCTGATTGACGCTGATAGTCAGTGGCCCAAATATCGCCTTCAGGTGTCAGACGAAAGCCATGAGGGCGGACCACCCATTGCGAACTTCCGAAGGAATCCACCAAGTTTCCATCCTTGTCGAACTTGAGCACCGGTGGATCAGAGCGATGGAAGGCATAGATAAAACCCTCCTTATCGATCGTAACATTGGGCACTTGGCCCCACTCTATCCCCTCCGGCAATGGCTTCGGCCAATTTGGGTCCATGATGTATTCTTGGGCATGCAGTGAGAAAGTAAGGAGCGCAGCAATC
The DNA here is from genome assembly GCA_030752195.1 of Gammaproteobacteria bacterium. Lineage (GTDB taxonomy): Bacteria > Pseudomonadota > Gammaproteobacteria > Pseudomonadales > Pseudohongiellaceae > UBA9145. The sequence continues at coordinate 28,520 of JASMER010000005.1, read as the reverse complement.
ACCACACCAAGCGTCTGTGAAATTTTTTGCTTACTATTTATTAAGATCATTGTGACTTCAGTTTCCGATGAGAGTACTTCCTAGCTTACACTTTCAACACGAGTAATCAATCATTCCTGCTTCCCTGGTGGAGCGTTCATCCAGTCACGTGTGAACTAACTCTTGTTGCCCTTGGCGAAGCAGCAGGGTCTGGAATAAAGTAAGCAATCTACCTATTTACGACTTGATGCTATGGAATTGCCTTACGAGAATTCTGGACTTCTAACTTGTAGCTAGAGAACGTCCTTTTCATGAGGAATGGCAATAAAGCAGGAGCATTGAGGTGAGACTGCAAACGTGATTGTGAGAACACGATATGTCAGAAACTTTACGACCAGCTCCGGGAAAGTACCGCCATTACAAGGGCAACGACTATCAAGTGCTTCATGTGGCCCGCCACAGCGAGACCGAAGAACTGCTGGTAGTTTACCGCCAACTTTACGGAGATTCAGGCATCTGGGTGAGGCCGCTTAAAATGTTTACTGAACATGTTCAGGTCGAAGGCACGTCGGTACCTCGATTCCGCCGGATAACCGACTGATCCGCAGCCTTATCGTCGCCAACAAAACTCTCTTCGTGTCGCCCTGCTGCTGCTTTTGTTTGGTTCACATGTTGGTCAATTCGTAAAATCCGTCAGCGTATCAACCGTGACGCGCAACCCGCGCTCCTACAAAAGAAAGGGCGTCACAGGCTTAACTGGACTGGGAATCATAATCCCGTGTACCCTCTGGCGCTCGCATATTGGAAAACCTCAGGAGTCCTATGACCTTCCCGCCCTACGACCGGATTGTCTGCAGCATCGCATTGGTCACTGCACTAAGTTTTTGCAGCGAGCAGCCAACCGACGGGCCTGAAGCAAGAACAGAGCAGCCAACGCAGACGGATACCACTACTGCGCCTGCCGATACGCTGGAAGCCTTGCTTCATGAACATATTGCTATCCTGGCTTCTGATGAGTTTGAAGGTCGAGCTCCTGCAACACCTGGAGAAGAGCTGACGGTAAACTACCTGCGCGAGCAGTTTATGAAGCTGGGTGTCGCACCGGGCAATGGAGACAGCTATTTTCAGCCGGTGGAAGTTACCGAAATTACAGCGGCAGGAGCCCCCGAGCTGACCATTCACGGGAGTGATTATGCCGCAAGTTTCTCATATGGAGATCAGCAGGTCGTCGGTTCCCAACAGCAGGTGCCGTTCGTCACCGTACAGGGCAGCGATCTTGTTTTTGTTGGTTACGGCATAGTTGCACCGGAGCGAAACTGGAACGACTATGCCAATATCGATGTGACCGACAAGACGGTCATCATCCTAGTAAATGACCCGGGCTATGCGACACAGGACCCCGCTGTCTTTGACGGCAACGCGATGACCTACTACGGTCGTTGGACCTATAAATACGAAGAAGCCGCACGGCAGGGAGCGGCCGCCGCTATCATTGTTCACGAAACCGGCCCTGCCGGTTATGGATGGGAAGTCGTCAACAACAGCTGGACCGGGCCTCAGATCGGATTGTCGGCCTCCAATCTCAACGGTGACCGTGTTGAGATAGAAGGTTGGATAACTCAGGAAACGGCCGAAGCCGTCTTTGATGGCGCCGGCCTCAGCTATACACAATTAAAACAGGCCGCTGCTCAACCGGGTTTTACAGCGATCCCCATGGCCGATCTCACACTGAATGTTTCGATCGAGAATTCGGTTCGCACTTCCCTGTCACAGAATGTTCTGGCCGCGATTCCCGGCACCACCCGCCCGGAGGAGACCATCATTTACACCGCGCACTGGGATCATCTGGGGATCGATCCGACGCTTGAGGGGGATCAGATCTATAACGGGGCGTCAGACAACGCGACCGGAACCGCGGGACTACTGGCGCTGGCACAGCTCCATACTCAAGTCCCTGCACCGGAGCGCACAGTAGTATTTCTTGCGGTCACAGCAGAAGAATCAGGACTCCTCGGCTCACAGTGGTATGCGGAGCATCCTGTCTACCCGATTGCCAGCACAGTGGCGAATATTAATATGGACAACATGAACACGGTTGGCCGGACGCACGATGTGGTCGTGGTCGGCGCAGGCAGCAGTGAGTTGGAGAAATATCTTGCGGACGCGGCCGGTCGGCAGGGGCGCTACGTGCAGAGCGAGCCCAACCCGGAACGCGGCTACTACTACCGCTCAGATCATTTCAACTTTGCCAAGGTAGGTGTTCCGGCACTGTATGCTGAATCCGGCGAAGACAATATTGAATTCGGTCGTGACTATGGCGCAGCGCAGGCAGAGGACTATACCGAAAATCGCTACCACCAGCCCGGTGACGAATACCGCGAAAGCTGGGATCTGTCAGGTGCAGCAGAGGATCTGAGACTGTATTTTGACATCGGTCAGCGTCTAGCGAATGAACAGACTTTTCCCGAATGGTATGACGGTAGTGAGTTCAAAGTGATTCGGGATGCCAGCTCAGCATTCCGACACGGGACTGACCCTCAGTAAACGCCGAGATACTAGCGCTTTGAAATGGATCCCAAAAAACCGGCTTACTGTCCTGAGACGACTGCTGGTGCTCTCTGCCCTACTGAGCAGCGGCTGCAGCGTCACCGGGACTGATCAGAGCGCCAACAAATTTCGTGAGCTGACCATTATTTACACCAACGACGAACATGGCTGGATGGAGGGAATGGAACCCCATCAGTCCGCGGCGCACCTCTTTCAGCTATGGCGAGAGCAAGAAGGTTACTATCCAGAAGGTCCGTTTTTAGTTCTGAGCGGAGGCGACAACTGGACTGGACCCGCCATTTCGACTTGGAGTGAAGGCCGAAGCATGGTCGAGGCGATGAACGCGATGCAGTACGATGCCAGCGCCGTCGGCAATCACGAATTTGATTTCGGACTAGATGTCATCAAAGCCAGAGCAGAGGAGGCTGACTTTCCGTATCTCAGCGCAAACACCCGGTGGCGGTCGAACGGGCTGACCCCGACAGATCTTGGCATCCTGCCTTACACGGTGACCACCGTGAATGATATAAGAGTCGGAATTGTTGGGCTAACCACGCTGGATACGCCCACGGCAACCAATCCAGACAATGTGCGCGAGCTGGATTTCCTGAGTTACGAGCGAGCCCTTAGAGAAACTCTGCCCGCACTCGAGGCGGAAGACACTGATATCAACTTGGTGATAGCGCATGTCTGCCAGGAGCCACTCGAGCAGCTAATCTACCTCACGCAGGATTTGGATATTGCCCTGTTCGGCGCCGGACACTGTAACGAGCTGATTGCGCGAGAGGTGCAAGGCACCGTTTTGCTCGGCGGCGGATTTCACTTCACGGCCTATGCTACCGCGGCATTTTCCATAGATCTGATCACATCAGAGGTTAGAAACCTTTCCCACAGCGCGCGCAGCAACGTGGGATCAGTCCCCGACCGGTCAATCGCATCCATCGTGTCCAGCTGGGCAAGACAAACCGAAGCCATACTCTCAGAAGAAATTGCGTTCAGCGCTCGCACCCTCCCCCGGCAAGAGCCTGCATTGGGACAGCTGATTGTCGGCAGCTGGTTGCTGGCCGATTCCAGCGCAGATGTCGCCATCACCAACGCCGGAGGAATTCGTACGGATCTGCCCGCTGGCAAAATCGATGTGGGCACACTTGTCTCCATGATGCCGTTTGATAATTCCATCATTGCTCTGGATCTGGACGGAAACACTATTCGCCGCGCGCTGGAAGCAGGCGCCCGCCCAATCGTTGGCGGTCTGCATCGCGCCGGGTCGGACTGGATATTAACCAAGCACAACGAACCACTCGATGACGGTCAAATCTATCGAGTCCTGGTGAACAGCTTCATGTACGCCGGTGGCGATAAATATGACATGGTTGCCCGAGCGAACCCAGATGGTTTTGACACCGGCATTAACTATCGACAGCCTTTTCAGGACTGGCTGAAATCGCGGGAATCTAGCGTCGACAATCCTCTCTTGATTCAGCCCTGAGAAGACCGGCAACCTCGCAAAGAGCAACATAAGGAGGGGCGCGATATCGGCAAACTACGGAATAGGCCTCAACCGAAAAACCGACTCAAGCAATTTTGAAACTAAATTCAAACATAAACAGCCCATTAATGCCCAGAGCGAACCAATCCTCAGTGCTGGAGCTTGGACTCAGGCATGACAAGATGGCAGAGTGGCTGGCGGTTGACGATGATCTACCGATTTATCATGCCCACAAATTGCAACAGATTGGCTCTCATCGCGGCGAAGTGATTGCTGTACTGCCTGAATCCGAGTTGGCCCAGAAAGAATTCGGCAGACTGTTATTGACCCATCTGACTGAACATCATGGTGATCGCTACACGGCGGATGGGCATCACCTCTCGACCAGAGATGGCAGATTAAAGTGGCAGCTGCCCGCCACTGACCTTCAAAGCTGCTGCCTCTGGATTCAGGAGGACATCTGTTTGCTTCAGGCACTGAACAACGAGTACGTCCTGACTGCGGCGAGTGTCTGCTCGCCAAGCAACTGGCGATTATCTGAGAAAATCGGCAAAGCGCTCGGCGCGATCCATGATCCTGTGCCCGGCTATGGCGATACCTTGCACGCCAGAACAAACAGGTTACTCCACAAACTCAGCAAGGATAAAGTGATCACCCGCTACAACTGGTCAGTGCAGGCTGGGAACGAACTGTGCTGGCGGCCAGAACTTTATCCCGCCCAAGAACCCGCAGAGCCTTACTGGAGAGTAGAACGACAGACTCTAAGACGACTGCCGGAAACAGGAGCCATCGCCTTTGGAATCCGAATATTTCTGGAAAGTTTCACCAAGCTGGAGTCGAGACAACCTGGTTTCACGGCCACCCTGAGAGAGATTATTGAGGGTCTGCCAGAGGAACAGCGACGCTACAAAGGACTGGACAGCCTGCTGGCAAGACCAGAATTCGGCGCTCTGAAAACCTGAAAAACTCCGCTTGAGCGCCTTTCTGATGGTTTTAGTCTTTCGCTTTCTTACGCCTTCTGCTCTAGCCTTCTTCCAGAGATTCCAGGCTAAACAGCAGGTTCACCGCATCAGTCAACAAAAACAACAGATTGCGGTAGACAATCTGGCCGCCAATTTCGAGTCCGGGGATCAGCAGCTGTCCAGTGGACTCGTCAAAAGTCGCAAAATCTTCTTCGCTTTCATCAAGAACGGTCACACTCTCCGCAAGCGCTCTGACAATTACCTGAGGCGACTGACTTTCCACCGAGAAAGCCACCTGTACGAAGCCGGAGTCGCCGGCGTCAATTTTAAGTACAAGCTGTTCCGTGGTTTCATCAAATCGATTACTGGCAGGCGGCCGCTCGGCAGCAACTAGCTCCATATCCACCAGCACAAGATTCTCTCGTGCCACCGAACCGCTAAAATTGACAACTGGAAGTTCGTTGAGCGAGGCAGCCAATGCCACTCGCGGTAGCTGGTTGATGGCGTCAACAACCTTCATACCCTCCGCAAGGACGCGACCAAAAACAGTAAACCCACCATTTTGACTGTCAAGACTTACGTTATCGGCGACGTTTATGAACCACTGGCTGGTTGCACTGTCAGGATCACCCGCAACCTTTGCCATAGCTACCGTGCCCCTGAGATTGGACTGATTGAACTCATTGGTGATCGTGCCATCAATCGCAATCTGGCTGAGCTGGGTGGTACCGGCCGGGATCACATATTGTCCACCCTGGATAACAAAATTGGGGACAGACCGGTGAACAACTGACTCATTGAAGCGCCCACTTGTCACGTAATTGAGAAAATTCTCGACCGTACCGGGCGCCGCAGTGTCAAACAGCTCCAGCGTAAACTCTCCAAGCGTCGTGCTGACTTTAACTTGAGTCTGAGCCTGTCCCTTTGGAACGGATGCTAGCGAGATGAGAATCAGACCTAAAAGCGTGCAGTTCTCAATGTTCATCCCATAACCTCATTACGCTGACACCCTTACTCAACATGACGGTAATCTTACGACTGCGGTCTGGCGGGCCGCACCAACTCAGTATCCGGAACCTTTTTTGTGTGGGCACAAAAAAGGCGAAGCGATCACGCCCCGCCTCTTCAGTGTGCTTTCAACTCTAGGGAATTAGACGTGGGACGAACCGAGTTATGCCCTGAATAGGACCCACTTCACCAGCATATACGTTACCGGCACTGTCAACCGTCACCCCTTCGCCCATGGATCCCACGCCGCCCATACCTGATGAGCGAAAAGGAGAGACATGCTCCGGCACGAAGTACCAGACTTCTCCAGTTTTGGCGCTGCCTACACGCAAACCTTTTCGCCAACCGCCAGGGTTGTAGTTCGGGTCAGACTCCGAATCGATAGCATAGAGCCAGTCATTACTCTTATCAATCCAGATACCGCTGTTCCGGCTGAACTGATACCAGGTATCGATATGCTCGCCATCCTGGGTAAAAATCTGAATGCGATTATTCCCGCGGTCAGCTACAAACAGTCTGCCCTGAGAATCCATTGCCAAAGAGTGAGGCGCTCGAAGCTGCCCATCTTCCTGACCCCATTCACCAAACGATCCAACGTAAGTGCCATCTGCTTCCCAGATGGTAATTCTACTCTTTGAATTTGGGCCGGGATCATCCTGAAACTGGGCGGAATGCGTTTCGCCGATAAAAATCCGGCCATTGGGAGCGACAAGCACGTCATTCGGCTCAGTCAGGTGTGTCGGCGGATCGCCCATCTCACCCGGAGTACCGATGACCATCAGCAGCTCTCCTTGAGGGCTGAATTTCAGTACCGAGCTGCCGTGATTGCGCGCAGCCGGGTTGTCCTGTAGTTCGCGCTCATTCGCCAGACGCGTATCAGCAACCCAGATATTCCCTTCAGCGTCAACATCCATGCCATGCGGCCAGATAATCTGACCCGCTCCGAGAGAGGCGACGACGCGTCCGCTCGGATCCAGTTTCACGATAGGATCGACATCGCTGGTCGCACAGGAATTGGTGCCACATCGATCCCCTGCCCAGACATGGACACCATCTATGTCGACATTCACAGCACTTACCGAACCCCATCGGCGTCCATCAGGCAGCGTGCCAAAATCGCGCTGGGTTTCATAGGGATTGGGTAGGTTGTTGATTGGCTCCTGACCCGCATGAGCTGCTGGGGAGATAGCCCCGCGCTGAGCGTAAGCCGTGAATGAAGTGACCATCAGCAGACCTGTCAGACCCGCCTTCCATACTCCCGTACGGCTGTTTCGGAGGCTCGTTTTTAACATGCTCTTCTCCTATATCTTCGTTCTGCTTTTTACTGTGGGTTTGGTTCGCCCGAGGACTAAAGCGGAGCCCGAAAATGAACTTTCCTGAGCGGCTTGTCAAGACGGACGAACCTCCCGCGCAGCTCAGCTCTCACCTGGAAGACACGTTTTCCTAGACTCAGCCGTGCCCCCTGTTTATTCTCTGCCCGCAACCGTGCCTTCACCTGACCGTTTCGAGACGAGACTGAAACCATGACTAAACACGTGATTCATTGCATCTTCGCTGTCTGTGTATCCATGGGACTACTTCTGCTGATGATTGGCATGGCAGACAGTGTACCGAATGCGGGTGGACAGCCGCACGCTGAACATCCCGGCATGGTCATCGGCGCTGATGGGGCAGCGCGGCTGGCTCATATCGGCTCTCTGGCCTTTATGTTCAACAGCCTGCTACTGACCCTCGTCGTTGGTTTGTGCGTTCTCGGGGTTAGCGAGCGCCACCGGAGCCGAAAATTTCTCGCAGGTATGGGGGGCTCATGGCTGTTCATGCTGATGATCTGGTGGATGATGTTCAGTACTCATCAGGAATTTCTACTGACGGGAGAGACGGATTATTTCATGGGTTTTCCCGTGCCAACAGCCTGGCAGATGTACGGGACCTGGCTTGGAGCTATCCCGCTTATCGTGATGTATAGCTATGGCTTCAGAACATTTATCTACACGCGTGAAGATGAAGCCGAATTCGACGCCCTTCTTGAGCAAGCCACGCGTAACAGCAAGCAGGACTGAGCCATGGAAGCTTATCGACAGGAAATCATTGTCGGCTCCGTGGTCATTTACATGCTGTTCTGTGTTGCTACCGGTTTATGGGCCATGCGCCGGACGCGCGACAGCAGTGACTTTTTTGTTGCTGGCCGAGGACTTGGTCCTATTGTGGTAGCCCTGGCACTTTTTTCCAGTACACTGAGCGGATTCGGCTTCGTTGGTGGCCCCGGCATAGTTTACTCTATTGGGGTCAGCTCTTTCTGGATGGTCGTCATTTCCTCAACAGGATATGCAGTCGGCTTTTTTCTGGTCGCCAAGCGCATTCGAATGATTGCCGAACTGCGGGACTGCCTCTCACTGCCCGATGTCGTGGCTGCGCGCTACGGTAGCGATGCCGTCAGATTCCTGATCGCGCTGACCATCGTCTTAGGCGTAATGGGGTATCTAGCTACTCAGATCTTGGCGATGGCGGTCGTGATGCAAGCCATCCTGTCGGGCACGGAAACCTTTGCGAACATTGGACTGGTGAGTTGCGTGATCATTTCCTCTGCGGTGCTGATCTTTTACTGCGTCACCGGCGGCATTATCGCGAGCGTGTATACGGACGTGGTGCAGGGGTTCATCATGATGGTTGCTGGCAGCCTGATACTGATGACAGCGGTCTCTGTGTTTGATGGCGGCATGCAGGAAGCCACTGCCATTATTTTGGCCGACGACTCAGAGGCCATCATGCCTTTCGGGTCCGCTGGCGTCATGGCCTCTCTGGGATGGTTCTTTGTATTTGGCCTAGGGCTTGCCGGCCAACCGCACCTAATTACAAAAATGATGATGAACAAAAAAATGTCTGACAACCGCAGCATTCTGCCCATGTCGCTGTTCGGTTATGTCATGGCCGCTTTACTTTGGATTTCAATCGGCATCGTGATGCGCGCGGCAGTTATCGACGGCATTGTAGAGCCCCTCGCCCTGCCCGACGACGCCGCCTCGACTTTCCTCTCGATTTTCGCAAATCCGTTGCTTGCGGGCGTCGTCTTCGCCGGCTTATTCGCCGCAATCATGTCAACCTCAGACGCGTTCCTCAACATCGGAACCGCCGCAATCATCCATGACATTCCTACAGCGCTCCGCGGACGGAGCGTCGAGAACGAGTTGTTCTGGGCACGGGTCGTTACTGTTCTGCTTGCCATCGTCGCAGCCGGCTTTGCGCTCTATTCCCACTACGCCGATGCCACACTGGTGGCTCTGCTCGGCGCATTCGGCTGGGGCACGTTCGCAGCCTCAATATTTCCGGTCGTGGCAGTAGGACTGAACTGGCGGGGCGCGACAGTTGCCGGCGCAGTGACGGCAATCAGCGCCGCCCTTCTCATTAATTTTGTTGTTCAGCTATCCAGCATCGTGCCGCCTTACGGCATCAGTGGACCACTGGTGGCATTCGTTACCTCAATGATTCTGTTCATCGGCGTCTCGCTGATCACCAAACAGCCGGAGCTCGCGCCGGATATCGAAGACGTCCTGCGTATCTGAGCAAGGCCGCTAACGCTGGACAGCAGAGACTACTCAGTTGATCTTGACCAAGCCTACTTGATTAGAGCTGGACGAGTGGATCAGCAAATCACCCATCACCAGTTCCCTGCCTGCCCCGTCGGGCAGTGGTGGAGGCGCACCCGGAGCGTGCGTCAAGTTGGCCGCCAGGTCTAGAGATGATCTGTCTACTCCAGCAGCCTGTCAGGTAGAGGTCCGGCCGACCTGCCCTTGCGTTGATCTTTCAATCAGCCACTCACAGCTTCATAATCCCAAAAAACGATTACAGGTGAGGACAGTATGTTTCTGCAACAATGGCACCGGACCGGTAAAGCAACCCGTCACGTCATCCAGGTAAGTTTTATCAGATTAATCGGGGCGCTGACCTTTATCAGTATGGCTCCGCATCAACTGGCAGCACAAAACGATTTGGCCGGACAGTGGCCGCAGTACCGCGGCAATTTCAGTGGGACCGGTTATTCAGAGCTATCAGCGATTTCACCTGAAAATATCGGAGAGCTCGAGATTGCCTGGTCATTCTCCTTGCGCAGCCGGGATCAGACTGAGGATCTTAACCCGAACTCACAGGTGACTCCGATTGTGGTAAACGGCGTGATGTACCTGCCCACAGTTGACAGCATCGTCGCGCTAAATCCGAAGAATGGCACGGAACTCTGGCGCTATCCTGTCGAATCTGGCCGACCCTCGCGCCGGGGTGTCGCCTACTGGCAAGGCAATGACACGCTCGACCCGCGAATCATCTTCACCGCGGGCAGTCGATTAACCGCTCTGTCCGCCGAGAGCGGAGAGAAAGATACAAGCTTCGGAGACAACGGAGAGATAGATATCGGGATACCCTATATCTCCGTGCCGCTGGTTTATCAGGACCTTGTGATTGTGGGCGCAAACACGCCGCCCGGCACGCGCGGTGGCATCGGCAATCCTCGTGCATTTAGCGCCATTTCCGGCAGAAAAATCTGGGAATTTAATTCAGTGGCGCTGCCGGGGGAACCCGGTCACGACAGCTGGCAATACGGAAGCTGGGAGAACCGCTTGGGGGCCAATGCCTGGCCATTCTATTTCACCGTCGACACTGGCACAGACTTACTCTACCTACCACTGGCATCTCCCCTGCCGTTCGCATTCGGCGGAGATAGGGCAGGTGACAATCTGTTTGCCAACTCCATCGTCGCTGTAGACATCCACTCAGGTGAATACCGCTGGCATTTCCAGACGATCCATCACGATCTATGGGATCATGACCCTCCCGCACCACCGACACTGTTCGACATTAAGCTGGAAAGCGAAACGCTGCCCGCGCTCGCCGTCACCACTAAATCTGGCTATTTATTCTTCCTGAATCGCCTGACTGGCGAAGCGATATTCGGTGTTGAAGAGCGCGCTGTTCCCGCAAGTCGCGTCGTCGGAGAGGCAGCCTCACCGACACAGCCTATCCCGGTCAAGCCACCCCCCATGGCCAGGGTCAGCTTCAGCCTTGACGACATGGTAAGGGCAGAGCATACCAGCGCAGAACATGCTAACGCCTGCACCGACCTGCTAAGCTGGTCTGGGGAGGTCGTCAACGCCGGTCCTTACACGCCGTGGACGCTGCGCGATGGCAAAGGCGCAGGCGCAACCACCTTGCTTTTCCCCGGTCTGGCAGGCGGGCCAAACTGGGGCGGCGTGGCGTTTGATCCTAACAGCAGTCTTGCGTTCGTGTTCGCCGCTGACCTGGGCACACTGGGTTGGCTGGAAGCGACCGGAGAAGACTTTCCGTATCGGCTCTCTCTTCCACGCCCCTCTTCTTTCGCAGTCTCTATTGATGGTCAGACGCTGCCCTGCCAGGAGCCACCCTGGAGCCACCTGACAGCTATCGACACCACAACCGGCGACATCGCCTGGCGAATCCCTCTAGGTGTCAGCGACTCGCTGCCACCGGGCAAACAGAATACGGGTCGGCCGGGGCGCGCTGCAGCGCTGATAACCGCCAGCGACCTGCTTTTTATCGCGTCAACCGACGACAACCGCTTTCGCGGACTGCGTGCCAGTACCGGGGAAATTCTTTGGGAGCAGCAGCTGAATCGGCGCGGGAATGCCAATCCAATGACCTATCTCGATGCCAGTGGCAGACAATTTGTCGCAATTTCCGCCACGGATGAATTGATCGTCTATGGCCTCAGAGATTGAGGCCTCACATACCAGGCTCAGAGGCAACCTGCCCTCCCAACTCCTGCAAAATTGCTGTCGGCTGGACCAAAAAGCGTAAGGCTGAGACTTTTACTCTCGGAAACTCCAATTCATGCTGCCTGCGCTTTGGAGGGGTTCAACAGAGCAGGCAGTTCAGCTAGGCTATTGATGTTGTGAGCCGAGCGAAAAACATCAACATAGGGCAACATGATGCGAACCCCCTCAGCCCTGGGTTCAAATTTCTTGTAGCGAAGCAATGGATTCAACCAGACGAGTTGACGGCAGGATTTAGACAGTCGCTCCATCTGCTTGCCGAGTTCTGGGCCTTCCCCCCGATCAAGCCCATCAGTCAACAGAATAACCACTGCTCCCTGACCCAGCATTCGACGGGACCAGTGCTGGTTGAATTGCTTGAGACAGAAGCCGATCCGGGTCCCTCCTGACCAGTCCTCCACCGCTTTCGCGGTCTCTTCGAGAGCAAGGTCAACATCTTTGTTCCGTAAATACCGACTTATATTCGTCAGGCGAGTCCCGAATAGAAAGCTGTGGACCCGGTCGCCGTTGTTGGTCATGGCGTGCATGAAATGTAGAAACATCCTCGAATACTGGGCCATAGAGCCGGAGATGTCACACAACACAATAATTGCGGGTGGTCGAGTGATCTGGCGCTTAAACTGCAGCGGAATTAATTCGCTGTTGCGCAGCGAGTTCTGCATGGTACGACGCATATCGATGTGAGCACGGCTGACAGAAGCCTGGTGACGACGGGTCTGGATTGGCTTCACGGGCAACTTGAGGTGCTTAAGCATCTTTTTCGCCACCTGAAGCTCCGACTCAGACATTTGTTCAAAGTCTCTGCTTTGCAGTATTTCCGACTCTGAAGCAGACAGGTTGGCCTGCAGCTCGACTTGCTCCTCATCCTGACCGGATGACTGAGTGTTACCGCTGGACAGCGCCTCCCCCAGACGACGGATCAACGGCTGCTGATCCTGATCGGATTGCAGAGTAGGCAACATGGCGCCCATTAACTTTTCCATAAGTTTTGGGTTACGCCAGAACAGGGCAAATGTCTGATCAAAAACAGGCATCTGTTCCCGGCGGCTCACGAACTGACAAAGCAACACGGTGTGTAAGTCCTGCTGCGACTCAATTCCGATGAGACTGACAGCCCGAATCGCGTTCAAGACACTGCCCGTGCCGACAGGCATGCCTGTGGCGCGCAGCAGTCTGGCAAAAAGCATTATGTTTTCGGCTAGGCTTCCCTGCAGCAAAGGCAGGGCACTTCTCCCTGACATTTTAGCCACGGCGAGGCTGAGACACGGAAATCTGGAGTTTCACCTCTTCCAGGATGCGGGCAGCTTCACTGCCTCTGATCTTGGCAATGTCATCCTGATATTTAAGCAGAGTCCCCAGTGTACCATCGATGGTGGTCGGATCTAGTGCAATCTGGTCCAGCTGAACCAGAGCATCGGCCCAGTCCAGCGTCTCTGCAATCCCCGGCAGTTTGAACAAATCCTCCTGACGCAAACGTTGAACAAAATTTACCAGCAACCGACTGAGTTGCTCGTCGATTTCGGGCATCTTTCTTTGCACAATTTCCAGCTCACGTTCAGCCGCTGGAAAATCGACCCAGTGATACAGGCATCGTCGCTTGAGAGCATCGTGAATTTCTCTGGTCCGATTTGAGGTGATAATCACCAGCGGGGGTTCCGTTGCCCGCACCGTGCCGATCTCAGGAATCGAAATCTGGTTTTCGGACAGCAACTCCAGCAAAAAAGCCTCAAACGGTTCGTCTGTTCTGTCCAGCTCATCAATGAGCAGAACTGGCGCTCCCCTATCATCCGAGCGTAGGGCCTGCAGAAGAGGACGCTCGATAAGAAACTCTTCCGAGAAGACGTCTCTGGCCAGCCTAGCTTTGTCAACGGTGCCCGCGGCTTCGGCCAGCCGGATTTCCAACATCTGTCTTGAGTAATTCCACTCATAAACGGCAGAGCCAATGTCCAGACCTTCGTAGCACTGCAGACGAACCAGACGACGATCAAGGGTCTGGGAGAGCACCTTGGCAATTTCGGTTTTTCCAACACCGGCCTCACCTTCGAGGAAGAGCGGCCGCTGCATCTTCAGCGCGAGAAAAAGAGTGGTGGATAAGGCACGGTCAGCGACATAGTTGGCCTGCTCCAGCAGTGCCTGCGTTTGCTCTATAGAGCCCGGTTCACGACTCATAGGAAGCCTTACCGGCATGCCTCCACGGCGCGCTTAGTCATCACTTTAACCAGGTGTGCCCGGTACTCCGCACTGGCATGGATATCGCTGTTCATCTGCTCGACGGGCAGTTCAACCGAATCAATACCGCTCGCATCAAGCTCACCGCCCATAGCCTCTTCAAGTAGCAGCCCCCGGTGAGCACAAGCCGTGGCGCCCGTGACGCCGACCCGAACCTCACCGCCTGTCTTTGCTACAAAAACACCGACGATGGCGTAACGGGAGGCCGGATTTTCAAACTTCATGTAGGCGGCCGCTTCTGGTAAGGGAAAACTCACGGAAGTGACGATTTCATCCTCTTCCAACGCGGTTTCGAACATCCCGGTAAAAAACTCCTCTGCCGGGATCGCTCGTTTGGATGTTTGCACCGTCGCGCCCAGAGCGATGACAGCCGCCGGATAATCGGCAGCCGGATCATGATTGGCGATGGAGCCACCAATGGTCCCCCGGTTCCGAACGGCTGGATCGCCAATATTGCCAGCAAGCCTGGCCAGCGCAGGAATGGCGCGCTGCACCTCAGCCGACGCCGCCACCGCAGCATGGGTCGTCATGGCGCCCACGGTCAGATTCCCATCCTCCACATTGACCACTGTCAGCTCTGCGACGCCGCCCAGATCAATCAGATCAGAAGGGCTAGCCAGGCGATGCTTCATTGTTGGCAGCATGGTCTGGCCACCCGCCACAAACTTGCCATCTTCTGCCTGCTGCATCGCCTCAACGGCTGCCGCAACGCTATCGACTTTCCTGTAGTTAAATTCGTACATAATCGTTTCTCCTAGGCACTGACCGCAGCCGCTTGCTGGGCCGCACGCCATACGGCTTCTGGTGTTGCCGGCATATCTATGTGTCTCACACCAAGCGCATTCGAAATGGCGTTTATCACAGCCGGTGGCGCGCCGATCGCGCCTGCCTCGCCGCAGCCTTTGACACCCAGCGGATTGTCCGGCGGATTGGTAGGCGCGTAGTCGATATCAAAACTGGGAAGATTGTCAGCGCGCGGCATCGCGTAGTCCATGTAAGAGGCAGTGACCAACTGACCTTCGCTGTCGTATGAACAGCCCTCCAACAGAGCCTGTCCCACTCCGTGCGCTATACCCCCGTGAACCTGACCCTCGACAATCATCGGATTGATCAATCTGCCGAAGTCATCAACGGCCGAATATTTCACAACTTCTACCACTCCGGTATCTGGGTCGACTTCAACTTCACAGATATGTGTTCCTGCCGGAAAAGAGAAGTTTGTGGGATCAAAAAACGCGTTTTCATCGAAACCGGGCTCTACGCCTTCAGGATAGGAGTGAGGTACGTAAGCCGTAAACGCGACTTCCGCAATATTCATCGCCTTATCGGTACCGGCCACGCTGAAATTTCCATCGACAAATTCGATGTCACCCTCGGCTGCCTCCAACGCATGCGCGGCGATTTTTTTGCCCTTGGCAATCAGCTTGTCACACGCCCGGGCTATTGCGACACCCCCAACTGCCAGCGAACGGGAGCCATATGTGCCCATACCGAACTGGGTTCTCGCAGTATCGCCATGAATCACTTCGATATTCTCGATAGGCACGCCTAGCTGATCGCAGACCAGCTGAGCAAATGTCGTCTCATGGCCCTGTCCGTGAGAGTGTGTGCCGGTGAAGACCTGCACATTACCTGTCGGGTTGAAGCGCACCTGCGCACTTTCCCACAGACCGACTCCGGCACCCAGCTGGCCCACCGCCGCAGAGGGAGCAATGCCGCAGGCTTCAACGTAGGAAGACAGGCCAATACCGCGTAGTTTACCTCGCGACTTGGCCTCTTCGGCCCGGGCCGAGAACCCACTGTAGTCAGCCAGCTCCATGGCCTTGTCGAGCGCCGCGGGATAGTCTCCGCTGTCGTAGCACTGAACGACGGGAGTCTGATAGGGAAAAGCATCAACGGGTATGAAATTGCGCCGACGAATTTCCGCCGGGTCCAGCCCCATATCTGCCGCACAAATATCAACCAGACGCTCAACCAAATACGTTGCTTCTGGTCGGCCAGCACCGCGACAGGCATCAACCGGCGCTGTGTTGGTAAACACCGCTTTAACCTCGGAATAAATCAAAGGAGTTGAGTATTGCCCGGCCAGCAAGAAAGCATACAGATAGCTGGGCACCATGGTGCTGAAAGTCGAGAGGTACGCTCCCAGATTGGCCTGCGTCTGCACCCGCATCGCCAGAAATTTGCCGTTTTCATCCATCGCCATTTCGGCAGTTGACACGTGATCACGACCGTGTGCGTCTGCCAGAAATGCCTCGGTTCGATCGCCGTTCCATTTCACAGGACGTTTGATTTTTCTGCAGGCCCAGCCGACCACCAATTCCTCTGCGTAGACAAAGATTTTCGCGCCGAATCCCCCTCCCACATCTGGCCCGACCACACGCAGTTTGTGCTCAGGCGCCAGTTGATTGAACGCCGACAGCACCAGTCGGTGCACGTGCGGATTCTGGGTTGTCAGATGAAGGGTAATCTCGTCCATACCCTGGTTGTACTCGCCCAGTGCCGCTCTGGGCTCCATGGGATTGGTGACCATGCGGTTGTTAACCAGATCTAGCTTGGACACCTTATGTGCGCCCGCGAATGCTGCTTCTACGCCTTCCTTATCCCCGAATGGCCAGTTGTAACAAACGTTATCAGGGGCTACCTCGTGGATTTGCGGCTGCCCAGAGTCTGCGGCACTGCCGGTATCGATCACCGCGGGCAGGACGCTGTAATCCACATCCACCAACTCAGCCGCGTCACGAGCTTGAGCGCGCGTTTCAGCGATGACAATCGCGACATGATCCCCGACGTAATTGACTTTGCCCTGTGCCAGCGCAGGATGAGCAGGCGCCCGATGGGGCTCTCCATCATCACTGGTCACCGTCACACCGCAAATCAGAGGGCCAATTCCGTCAGCCGCCAGATCGTCACCAGTCAGCACCGCGACAACTCCGGGAGCGGCAAGCGCATCGCTGCAGTCGATCCCCTTAATCTCCGCGTGCGCATGGGGCGAGCGCACAAATACTGCATGGGTCTGACCTGCGACATTAATGTCATCGGTGTAGTTGCCTTTACCAATCAGGAAACGCTGATCCTCTTTCCGGCGCACACTTGCGCCAATGCCATTCTCAATCATTTCAGGATCCTCCCATCGCTTTTGCGCCGGCCTGTACGGCTTTCACAATATTGTGATATCCGGTACATCGGCAAATGTTGCCTTCCAATTCCTTGCGCACGGTAGATTCATCGAGCTCATTACCATTGCGGTTCACAATATCCAGAGCGCTCATCACCATCCCCGGCGTGCAGAACCCACACTGCAATCCGTGATTGTCCATGAATGCCTGCTGCATCGGATGTAATCCAGCTTCATCCGCCAGCCCTTCTATTGTGGTGACGTCGGCACCATCGGCCTGAATGGCCAGCATCGTGCACGACTTGACGGATTTACCATTCACGTGAATCACACAGGCGCCGCACTGGCTGGTGTCACATCCGACATGGGTGCCAGTGAGGCCGAGGTTTTCTCTCAGAAATTGCACCAGCAGCGTGCGACTTTCGACCTCTCCGCACACGGCTTTCCCGTTAACTGTCATGCTGACTGTACTCATGATGTCCCCTCCAACTAATCTGGCGTACCCGAAGTCGATTCAGCTTCGGCGCCCACCAGTTGTTTAAAATTCTCAAAAAAATCATCGGCCATTTTTTTGGCAACCCCGTCGATCAACCGGGCCCCCAGCTGGGCCAGCTTTCCACCTACATTTGCCTGCACATGGTAGGCAAGCACTGTTGTCCCATCTTGTTCAGACAGAGTCACTGTAGCCGCTCCCTTAGCAAACCCTGCAGCACCACCCTGTCCTGCACCGCTGATGGTGTAACCCCTTGGCGGATCAAGATCACTGAGCGTGACGTCAAATTTGAACCGGGCTTTGACCGGCCCAATCTTGGTAATCAGCTTGGCTTCAAACGTGTTTTCACCTGTTTCCTCAAAGCTTTCACAGCCGGGCATGGCTTTCTGCAGGATAACGGTGTCGTTCAGAGCCAGCCACACCGACTCCCGCGAAGCCTCAATCAACTGCTCTGAGATCATCTCCATGCCGCGTCCCCGAGCTCAATAACCCTGTTTGATCTGCCAACTGGCAAGCACACTACCAGCCAACCGCCTGACCATCTTTACGGTGATCTGATCCGGCCCGGTAAATGCCGTTGACCGGGTGGTCCTCGCTGATGCTTTCCGGTGTCATTACAGGTAAAGGCAGCGAGGGATCACGTGTGAAAAGAATCCCCTGATAGCCGCCCACCCGGCCGCCATTCACCGATCGCACCTCGTGCCCTTTGGCCTCTAGCGATCTTCCCACCAGACTGTAGAGATTATGTTCCAGCGACAAAATGTTGCTACTCTGACTGTGAGTAAAACGAGCCGCGTCAGTTGTCATCTGCACGTTCATGCCATGATCTATCACGTTGACCATATGTTGAGCATGCGTCTCCGGCTGAACCGCTCCTCCCATATTCCCGAATGTCATAAGCGGCTGTCCGTCCTGCATCACCATCCCGGCAATGATTGAATGGAACGGCCTTTTGCGGGGTGCCACAACATTCGGATGCGCTTCATCGACCGAGAACGCAACGCCGCGATTGTGCAGTATCATGCCGTACGGCGGGATGGTGATGCCGCTACCGTAGACTGAAAAAATACTGTGAATGAAGCTCACCATATTGCCCCAGCGATCTGCTGTTGTCAGATAAATGGTACCGCCATCAAGCCCCCCTTTAACGGAAGGTTCAGAAGCAAGATCCATATCAATCCGGTCACACAGACCAAGGGCATACTCTTTTGACAGCAAGCGATCCAGCGGCACCTCAGAAAACAGAGGATCGGCGTTATAGGCCTGCAGGTCAGAGTAAGCCAGCTTCTTTGCCTCGACCATGAAATGCCAGTAATCCGGATTTGAAGGGCCAAGCGCTGCCAAATTCAGATTGTGTAGAGGCGCGCACACTTCAAGGATATTCAGCATCTCCAGTGCCGCCCAACCCTGCCCGGGTGGAGGCAGCTGAAAAATGTCGTAACCGTGATAGTTGGTCGAAATAGGCTCAATCCATTCCGACTGGAAGGCGGCAAGATCCCCATGGGTCATGACACCGCCCTCTGACTGAATTTTCGCAATCAGGGCATCGGCAATGTCGCCAGAGTAAAACGCCTCCCGCCCTTCCCGCTGAATCAGACGCAGGGCATCAGCCAGACCCGGATTTCGGATGATGCTGTACAGCGCAGGCACTTCACCCTCATCCAGAAATACTGCGGCGGAATCGGCATCCTGAAGCAGCTTGCTTTGCTGACCGATCAAATCATCATGCCGACGCTCTGATTGCCCCCAGCCCTGCTCAGCTAAGCGGGCAGCCCGCTCGAAAGTTTCCGCAAACCCCATCGTGCCAAACCGTTCCAGCAGCGCGTCGTAGCCAGAGACGGCACCCGGAACCGTTGCTGCGTTTACACCACGACCCGGCATCTGATTCAGTCCCAGCTCCTCCTTGAAAAACTCAGGTGTCCAGCCAGCTGGTGCAAATCCAGCAGAATTCAGCGCATAAAGCTTTTGATCCGCAGCACTCCAGACCAGCGCGAACAGGTCTCCCGCCAGCCCGGTGTCGTTCTGCGAGGTCACATCAAGCACGGCTGCAGCCGCGACCGCCGCATCAATCGCATTGCCTCCCTGCTGAAGAATTTCCAGACCGGCCTGTGCCGCCAGTGGATCGCTGGTCGCCACAATCCCGTGACGCGCAATCACTTCAGAGCGGCCCTGGGCAAGCCACCCCTGACCTCGGGAACCGGGCGCCGCCACGATATTGGCCGCGGGGTTGCGCACTTTTTCTGAGGGAATACCGAACGCGTTGTCAGATTGCCCGAAGGCACCTGGCATGAAAGCCCCGGCCGCAGCCAGAACCAGTGATTTAATCATGGTGTGGTTTAACATCATAAAAGTCGTCTTTACTGTTCAATGAGCCTGGGAGGCAAGGTGCTGCGCCAGCAAGTCCTTGCCGTAGTCGTTGCCGTTCGGCGTTCGAACCACCGTATGAATATGGTCTCTGGTGGGAACGCCCCGCTCATTTAGCATGAGCGTGCCGACAGGGTTCTGGTGATCGAACTCAATCATGATTACAGGGCTGTGAATCCGGTAATAGAACACGGCGTCTTCCTCGGTGGCACCGATCCAGGCAAAAAAGGTATTGTCTAGATGAGCCGCGATTTCCTCCATGGTAATGGCTGCATGGGGATCCCGAAGATTGCCAATATAGGCACGAATCACTTCTAACAGAGCAAGGCGCTGGGAGCTCGTCAGATCAGCACCGGGAATGCCTTCATAATCCTGCACTTTGTTGTCCGCATTGGCAGCCGCCATCGGATAATTGCGGGTCTTCTCCGAGCTCAGCGTTGCGCGGCCCTGCTGGTCTCTGTCCAGCGACTGCATTAGCGCCAGACCAAGGTTCTGCTCGGGCTGCATGATGGTGTTGCCGGCATACTTGCCGGACTGCGCAGTCACCGGCTCGCCGCCCCAGAAGGCAGGAGTCATGACCACCTGATCACCGAGCACAAAAAAATTAATCACCAGATGATGCCCGTCCAACTGCCACCCCCATGGACCGTCCGCCGAAGGAATCCCCATCATGGTGAGGTAGTACTTTTCCTCGCCGTACCGAATAGGTTCGCCGTTCAGTTCGAACAGCGTTTGTTCCGTCCGCATGATCGCGCGCGTCTGCTCAAGCCCCTTGGCACTGAGCGATTGTTCGATCAGATTCCAGGCAGCAGCTTTCTGCTCGGGATTCATCTCTTCGAGACTTACGCCCCGGCGGGGAAAGATTCCCACATCAACATTTGACCAGTCCCGCCATTCGGGGTCGTCAATCGCAAAGTGGGTACGACTCAGATCGATGGTATTGAGGGTCGCCAAAAAAGCTTCCGCTGCAGAACGGATTGCTTCGGTGCTCACTCCCGTACTGCGAACGGGAAAGAGTCCGCCAATCTTGCCCGCGGAAGTCGTGACACCGACAAAGGGCTCGCCCATGGCCGCAGCCGCACCGCGGGAAAAATTGCCTTTCTGGTTCAGCAGATTGGCCGGATACTGAGACTGACTTAAACCAACCCCGGCACTCAAGGCGGTGGTGGCAACAACGGTCAGTCCCACAAGATGAGACAGGGATATTCGCATGGGCAACTCTCTTGATGGAGCGTTCACTACGCAGGACTTACGAGGCTAACTGCTAATCCTGTTAGCTGCAAGTCAAGCAGAGTCGCAGGCCGCAAGCTGAACCCGCTATTCCGCCATGACCCGCGCCAGCGCTTCTTCATCCCGCCACCGCTCGCCTCGCAGGCGGATGACGAACACCACCGCGATCGCAAAAATCAGCGCAACAAACGCCAGCCAGGCCACTTTGGGACCCAGTTCGAATACCCTGATGATGAAGTATTGCGCCACCAGCATAGCCCAGTGGAGACTGACCGAGGCCACCATTAACCACCGCGTATCACCGGCGCCGCGCAGAACTCCCCCGGTGACCTGAATGACTGCATCCGCCATCGCATAACTCGACAGACCCACCATCATAAATCCAGCCAGATTTCGAATTTCAGTAAAATCGCCTTCCGGTGGCGCAAAGATTTCAACCAGAGGAAAGCGGAAGATAATATAAAGGCCAGCCAGCACGGCGGAGTAAGTCAGTCCTATGACAAATCCCGCCGTAACGACTTCGTCAGCGCGCTGCAGATCGCGCGCACCGACAAATCGGCCAATCAGGCTGATCATACCGATGTTGAGTCCAATCAACGGCACAAATGAAAGAAGATCCCAGTTGAACACAATCGCAGCTGACGCGCCCTGTACCACGCCATAAGACTGAAACATTAATAGGAACAAATTGAAGGCAGCAACGTTGAGAAACAACTCAACACCCGACGGAAACCCCAGTCGCAGAAACCGCTTGAGAATGCCTGTCTCCAGCAAAAAAGCTTCGATAACCGCAAACTCCTCACGATGAGTCCGCTCGAGGAAAAAACCCAGGAATAAAAGAAATGAGAAAATCGTGGCAACCATGGTGCTGATGCCAGCCCCGACAATACCCAGGGCGGGAAAGCCGAAATGGCCGAACACCATGGCATAGGCAAGAGGCACGTTGAGAACCAAACCGCAGACGTCGCAGATCATGACCACTTTCGATCTTCCGATACCCGCAAAATAGGACGAGAGGCAGATTTTGGCCAGAGTCACGACGATTCCCAGCATCAGAATCTGGTAGTAGGTCCGTTCCAGTTCCACCTGCACCGGGTCGTGATCCATAGCAGAGAAAATATCTGAAACCAGAAAAGTAATCGCCGCAAGAATAGGGATGCAGGCGGCCGTCATGATCCAACCCTGGGTGACAACACGTGCGCATTTATGTTTTTCGCCCGCACCCAGGTATTGCGCAGCCAACGCGTTGGCGTAGGAAAACAGCCCGGAAAAGAAACAGAACGAAAAGAAACAGGCCACACCACCGCCGAGCGCTGCCGCCATATGCACCGGGTCGATTTGCGACATGAAATAACGGTCGGTAAAGATCATCACCGCGAAGGCGCCCTGCGAAATCACCATCGGCAAGGCGATCTCAAGTAACTCTCGCAGTGTGTCTGCGTTGAAATTTAGGCGCGCTAACATACGGGATGCAATTGCCTCGCGTGAGTTCGGTTTGAACTGGACTGTTGCCGATTACACACCCGGGGGGTGATCGGCCGGTGGCCCTGATCGCGCTGTCGAAGGAGAGTGCGCAGCAGTACCTCAGGGAGAAGAACCCGACGAACCTGACTCAGCGGCCCCGAGCGGTGCGCATGGTACGCCAATCCATCATGCATGACAAATGCTTGCGGCGAGCCCTGCAGGCGTCTTACTGTAGGCGCTCGGCGGCACGCCAACTCGCTGACCCGGCTTTTGCGCTCAAGCCCATTCATTGGCAAACTCTTATCCTTTTATTCACCCGGAGAACCAATCCATGCAATCCATTGTCCGAGTGCTAGCCGGGATCGGAATGATCGTGGCAGCAGACCTTGCCTGTGCGCAGAACGACGTGCCGGTTCGGAACGAAACGCCGCGCGCAGACGACCGCGAACTCATAATGATGCGGCACGCCTACCTCGACGAGGGAAGCTATGACTACTGGTATCAGCAAAGCGCCACCGGGGTCTGGCCGTGGTTTGAACGGCTTGGCGCCCGCATCCTCGGTGATTTCGAAATCATTTACCCGCTGAGTGAAGACCAGACTCCGGGTCAGGATGAGGCTCTGCGTTTCGCGCGCTATGCCAGCTACGAACACTGGCAGGCAACCCGGAGTGGTCAAAGCGCCGGAGATACCGGCGGATCCCTGCGGTTGGCCGGTAATGGCGGACTCAGCGACGCCAGCTCAAGCGCTCTACGCAATCGCCGCGGGGTTCAGCAGGGCTCACGCGGCGGCCTGTTCCTGCAGGGTTATATGGCTCAGACCCGCCCTGTTTTCCTGCCCGGCACCGGCGAGCGCTTCGAAGCAGTTTCTGAGGGGGCAGCCGACAGCGTCAGGGCGGTGCGCTCGGCCGCCGCGCTGCCGGGCGAGCCGGTTCTGGGACTCGAATACCGGCGGATTCAGAAAGGCAGTTTTACGCAGTACCATCAGATCACCCGGGACCAGCTGTATCCCTATCTTGAGAAAATCGGTGTCAGACCCGTCGGACAGTGGCAGGTGCTTTACCTGCCGAACAGCAATGCTGGAGAGCATTCGGATTACGACGAAGTGTACACGCTGACACACTACGCGAGCCTTGCGCACTATCAGGCGGTCCGATCTGATCCGGCCGCACTCGGTGGGGATGGCCCGGATTTTCAGGCCATGGCGGCCGGAGTAGACTCGCTGGAAAGTCTGAGCCTGCAAAGCAGTACCGAATTCCTTCGGGGCCCGCTGTTCGGCAGTCCACCGGTCCATGCGCCGCCCGAACCCGGCATCTACCGTCTCGCAGATTGAGGTCGGCCCGCCCATGGTGACCCTTGCACAATTCCGTCGGACGCCATGGGCGCAGTTATGCCCAGCAATTTGACCTTCCATTAGGATTTCATAATCTGAACCATCGCCTATAATAGAGTCGATTTTGAGTCCCGGAACCCTAACGATGATGACAACTGTCTTTCCCAAAATGGTCGGCCTGCCCGGCATGCTGAAGAGCCTCTTGGGCGTGTTTGCTTTCTCCTGCCTGCCTGTCGCCAAGGCGGGCGCACAGTCGATTGAAGACATCACCCTGAATGTCTACAAGGAGCCCACCTGCGGCTGCTGCGTCGGCTGGATTGATCACATGGACGCGCGAGGCTATTCCTCTACCGTTCACCACCCCCGGAATATCAGCCTCGTCAAAGCGGAGCTGGGCCTGAAGCCTGAATGGACTTCCTGCCACACTGCGGTTACCCATGAAGGATTTATCTTCGAGGGTCACATCCCGGAGAAGTTTATCGCACAGTTTCTGGCGGCTCCGCCCGAAGGCGCGATGGGTCTTGCGGTTCCGGGGATGCCGATCGGCGGTCCGGGGATGGAAATGGGCAATCGCTTCACGCCCTACGACATACTGCTCATCAACAAAGACGGCAGCCATTCCGTTTTCGCGAGTATCAAAAGCGCTGCTGAACAACACTGACAAGTGCCCTACCGGACACGTCTGCGATCTTGCAACAGCCGCCGGCTTTGACCGGGAACAAACGCCAGAGGCGGGACAGCCGGTCGCTCAGATTTCGTTGCGTCGTGCGGCCTGACTGATCAGTTCACCGGCACGAAATGCCAGCGCCATAATGGTCATGGTGGGTTGACCGCGACCTGAGGTCACGAGCGAACTGCCGTCGCACATGAAGAGATTCGGCACGTCGTGCGCCCGGTTCATGGCATCAACCACGGACGAGTCGGGATCATTGCCCATCCGGCAGGTTCCAAGCAGATGCACATTGCCTTCCTGCCCGTCGCGCTCGTAGTGACCCACTATGTTCCTTGCGCCGGCTACCCCCATCATTTCAACCGTCTTCTCGTAGAACCAGCGCATCGTTTCAATGTCATCAGGATGGTCCATATAGGTTGTCCGAATCGCAGGACGCCCGAATTTGTCTTTAACCGTGGGGTCCAAGGTGATGTTGTTGGTACTCAGTGGCAGGGAGGTCGTGTGACCGTCGAAGGCCGCAACATGGGAGAACTGGTAGGCAAGATCCGCCTTGAATTTACTGCCCCAGGTAGGTGTACCAAACGCAGGGGCCGCCGTGAGCGCAAAGCCCATCGGAGCACCACGAGAAGGATGTCGCCCGTCAATACCGCCGCCGCCATAAAACCCCAGAGACGGATCGAGCTCATAGAAATCATGGACAACGCGAGTCGCCGGCACGCTCTTGTAAGCATTGACCGGTTCGTCGAACAGACCCATCACGGTACTGTATCCGTTAAACATCAGGTTCTTACCCACCATACCCGAGGAGTTGGCCAGGCCATCCGGATGCTGGGCTGATTCTGACATCAGCAATAACCGGGGCGTTTCCGATCCGTTGGCGCAGAGCACGACCGCTTTTGCGCGCTGAGCCTGCTCTACCCCGTCTGCATCCCAGTAAACAACCTCAGTCGCCCTACCCTGATCATTGGTATTCACCCGGTGTACGGTGCAGTGGGTTCGTAGCTCGCAGTTCCCCGTAGCAAGAGCCACAGGGATGACAGTCACCAGCGAGGAGGATTTTGCGTTGACCTCACACCCATACCCATTACAAAAACCACAGTGAACGCACCCTGGCCGACCATTGTGAGGCTGGGACAAAATCGCCACAGGGGCCGGATAGGGGTTGAGGCCCATCGCCTTCGCAGCCCGCTCGAGCAGGACATCTGAGCCCTTGATCGGCATGGGCGGACAGGGATATTCGCGAGTGCGAGGCGGGTCCCAGGGCCCCTGCAATCCGGACACACCGACTTCCCAGTCCACCTTCGTATAGTAAGGCTCCAGATCCGAATAAGTGATGGGCCAATCGCTGAAGTTGGTACCGGCAATCGGGCCGCGCACGCTGGCTTCGACAAAGTCAATCGGTCGGAACCGCCAGAAATTGCCGGAGTAATGCATACTGCTGCCGCCCACATTGTGCGCATAACCACAAACCATTTCACGCTCTTCGGCCACGTCGCTCTCGAACTTTCGAAAGGTTTGGGGGTAACCCTGACTGCGCCCCCAGGTCAGCTCAAGGTTGTGGTCATACCCCCACTCGTCGTGGTGGAAATCCGCGGCCTTGAGGTGAGGCCCCTGTTCCAGCAAAACGACGGAGTGGCCAGCAGTTGAAAGCTCCTTGGCCATAACACCGCCCGCCGCTCCGGAACCGACAATCACAAAATCCACTTCTTCTCGGGTGGGGAAACTGGGAAAAACGGCTTCAGCCACAGCTATTCACCTCGCTCTGCGTAATCTGCATCATAAAATCCGTAGGGCGCAGACCAGGCCCCGCGATCCTCGTAACCTATGAGCTGGTAGCCGACTTTATCCCGGTTACCCCCATACCGTGGCAGCGAAAATGTGCCGGCAATGGTGAGATATCGCATGGTGGCAAAAAACGGCGTCTGCTCATTGTCACGCAGAAGCTGATCCTGCTGGGCTTCGTTGAGCTCGTGGATATGGCGCCCTCCAGTTGTTAACTGCCCGCGCAGCGCGGCAAGCCCTTCTCTGAGTAAGGCCAGCTGCGAGGCCCGTCTGGCCTCGGCAAAGATAGTGTCGAGAAAGTAAATCACGCCGGCTTCGGTGGCTCCGGGCGTGTCATCGGTCGGTATGATGCGAGCCGCTATCGCACTCAGATCAGCAACCTCGTCCGCCTCGAATACCCGAAAGCCCGCCCCTTGCTCAAGAGCCTGCTGCGAGCGCTGGCAAGCGCTGAGGATGACAGGCAGCGACAGCGCCAGAAAGGATCCTTTCGCCACTGTGGCTGAATCCATGAGAAAGCTTCTTCGGGACCGGGAAACAGACAAACCAACTCACTCCGGGCAACGTTTGCCGTAGCTCATAACATACAGACATACTACCACGCCGCCCACTGAGCTGGCGACAGACCCTCATTGGCCCGATTCAGCACCGTGCAATCAGGCAACTGCCCCCTCGCATTCAGTATGGTGTCACGGCTCTCGCCTGCAGATCACGATGCGAGCGCCTGTCTCGGATCAACGTATTCATACCCCTGTGCGTTGGCGACCGGCTGAAGGGTAACCAACCCGTTGTGCACGTTCAGACCCGCCAGCAGATGAGGATCATCGATCAACGCCTGGCGCACACCCTGATTGGCAAGGACAGTTATGAACGGCTGCGTAACGTTGGTCAACGCCAGTGTGGACGTTCTTGCGACTGCCCCGGGCATATTGGCCACGCAGTAATGGACAACACCGTTGATCTGAAAGGTTGGGTCCTGGTGCGTCGTGGGCATACTGGTCTCAAAGCAACCCCCCTGGTCAATAGCCACATCGACCAGAACACTGCCCGGTTGCATAAGATCCAGCATCTCCCGGGTAATGAGCTTAGGCGCAGCGGCTCCCGGCACCAGCACTGCTCCTATTACGGCATCGGTTCGCGGAAGCAGGCTTTCGATATTGGCCGGGCTTGAGTAGAGGGTCTGCAGCCTGTCGCCATAACAGGTATCAATCTCCTGCAGGCGCTTCACCGACCGGTCCATAATCGTGACCTGCGCACCCATCCCCATCGCCATGCGTGCGGCATTGATACCGACAACCCCGCCCCCAATCACCAGAATATTGGCTGCAGGAACGCCGGGCACGCCGCCGGGAAGAATACCCATTCCTCCTTGCGCCTTTTCCATGCAATGCGCAGCTTCCTGCGCGGCCATACGTCCGGCGACTTCACTCATGGGCGTCAGGAGAGGCAGAGAACCGTCGGCGCTGGTCACTGTCTCATAGGCGATGCATGTGGCTCCCGATGCAGTCAGCAGTTTTGTCTGTTCCGGGTCCGGGGCCAGATGCAGATAGGTAAACAGGGTCTGATGCGGACGCAACATTTTACATTCCTGATGTTGCGGCTCTTTGACTTTCACGATCATCTCTGCCCGGTCGAAAATCTCCGCAGCGGTGTCGACTACTTCAGCACCGGCTGAAAGATAATCTTCGTTGTGGAAACCGACAGCACTTCCCCCGTCCTTTTCGACCAGAACGATATGACCATCAGCTACCAACTCTGCGACACCGGATGGGACAATTCCGATCCGGTATTCATGGTTTTTAATCTCTTTTGGCACTCCAATCAGCACGGAAAATTTCTACCGGAAAAATGGGCTCACTCGCGCCCCGCTACGACGAATTCAGGCGTCGAGCATAAACGGTTATTTCCCATATTTTTTATCTATTTTTTTGATTAAAATCTTTATTTTTATCAATACTATTTATTTGTGATATAATTTTATTCTTCCATTGAGTAAAATCATATTGTTTTAAGTCATAATATTTTTTTGAATATATTTCAACTGAATGAGTTGGTAA
>JASMER010000059.1 GCA_030752195.1 Gammaproteobacteria bacterium | reverse complement strand
CGGCTTAATCCGAAGATACAGCCCTTGCCCATCGGCAAGGTTGTATTCCTTCGATTTGGGCTTAGCGTTTCGTATTTGAGTGTCAGTTAATGGCTTCGCTATTCGAGGCATAAGCGGCATTTAGCCTTAGATAAAACACCAGTGTTACTACAGATGTTACTAAAGCTATTGGATTCTAGGAAGTCTTGTTGAATCGCTTTGAACAGTAATATGCTATAAATAGCGAAGTATTTTGGTTTTACTGATTGTAGCTGAATGCCACTGAACGAATGTGTGGCGGAAGAGGCAGGAGTCGAACCCACCAAGCCTGCGATAAACAGACTTCACCGGGTTTGAAGTCCGGGCACCCCACCGGGGATGATACTCTTCCACGCGGGAGTATATCACAGGCCAGACCACCCTGAGGAGAGACCCGGCGGAACGGTGATCAGCGGTCCAGCGCGTTCAGGCTCCAATCATACCGGCTGAACCGGATGCGGATCCGACCCGACATCAGCGCCACCTTCTGCGCCTCCGAAAGCCCGAGTGCTTCTCCGTATTCGGCCAGAAATGCCGGGAGCGACTCATATCCACCCCAGCCATCCTGAAAATCTTCCCGGTACCAGCGGAAAATGGGAGACACATAAAGATCACCTCGGATCGCGTAATTTCTTGACCGGTCTTTTAAAAACTGGCGGGCGTTTCTGTCAAGCTGATCATCCAGTGTTGCACCAATGAAGGCGCGATTTGACAGCGCAGGGCAGCCAACCGCCGCGCAGTTTATAGCGAAGTGAATGCGGGGCTCATGAAAGCGGTCCCAACCGCGAATCATGTCGTGCTCCAGATTATCAAGGGACATCTGCCGTCCAAACAGCTCCACCACCTTGAGACGCCATGCCGCGCCCGGCAGAAACCCAATACCCCGAATCGACTCAATCCCAGGATAGCGTTCAAGAATCAGCTCAACCGTCCAGGCATTATAGGCATTGATCAGAAAGGCCAGCTGCTCAGCCACAGACCAGCGATTAAAATCGACTTCGGACACTGTGGCCAATTCATCAAGATAAGCCGCCAGCTTCGGTCTGGATTTAGCGAATCCCTCATAGTCCACCCGGCTTGCAGTGCCGTCAGCCGACAATTTCACAAAACGGGTGAGCAGATCGTCCCAGCTTTTATGAGAAAAATCAGGCTCTGTCTCAGCGGCCCCAGTTGTCGAGCAATACAAAAGCACGCTTGTTAACAATAAAAAATGAGTTTTTTTCATGGCTTAAGTTATTGAGAGCGCCGGTGAACTGATAACAACGTCAGTCTCAGCTCCCCAGTTCAGAACCTATCCAGTCATCATAAAATGGAGTACTCTCCGTATACCAAACTACTCAGCACGAAGCCCGCCCAGACAACAAAACAAGCAGTGCCTCGGGGCCTTAACCTCTGGCGAAAACCGCATACCCAGGATCCTGAATGGCACCGGGCACTGCAAAGAAGGAGAACGGATGCAACACGCTGAAATTACAGGTTGGGGTAAATGTGTTCCACCTGCAGTCCTGAGCAACAATGATCTGGCTACTTTTTTGGAGACGTCAGACGAGTGGGTCACGTCGAGGACAGGCATCAAAGAACGTCGCATCTGTCACTGCAACTTTTCAGATATGGCTCTGGTCGCCGCGCGGCGCGCACTGGCGGCGGCTGATCTCGATGCCAACGAGCTTGATCTAATCCTGTTGGGCAGCCTGACCAACGATTCCATGTGTCCCAACACTGCTTCACTGGTTGCAGATGCGCTCGGTGCGAGAAACGCCGCAGCACTGGACATCAACTCCGCCTGCACCGGCTTCCTGTACGGTTTGCATATCGGCACGAATCTGATCCGTACAGGCGCACATCAAAAAGTGCTGGTCATCGGGGGTGAGTTTATTTCGCACTACATGAACTGGGCACGACGGGACGTAGCCGTGCTGTTTGGCGATGCATGCGGCGCAGTGATACTGGAAGCGTCCGATCAGCCCGTGGGCCTCATCTCAGCCAAAATCGGCTGTGAGGCAGACGCAAAATATGCTATTCAAATAACCAATCTGGGCTCCGCCTACTCGCGACTATCGACCGATTTCCTGTACACGGGTTGGAACTTCGAGGGTCCGGAGGTGTTCAAACGGGCCGTGAAAAGCATGGCGCAGGCTTGCGCTGATGTGCTCGAAGAGTCCGGTGTGAGCGTTCAGGATGTCAATCTGGTGGTACCGCATCAGGCGAACAAACGGATTCTGGACGCACTGGCGAAACGCGTCGGTGTTGATGAGAGTAAAGTTTTCGTGAACGTGCATAAGTACGGCAATACTTCTGCAGGCACCATCCCAGTGGGGCTGACTGAGGCGCTCGAAGAGGGGCGCGTTGCGCCGGGCGACTACATATTGTCTGCTACTTTTGGCGCGGGACTGACCTGGGGTGCCGGGCTCATTCGCTGGGGAGACCGGGTTCAACCGCTTTCCAACTCTGACGCCGAATTGCCTCCCTGTGATAAAACCGCGCTGGAAATACTAGAGCCGCACATCAAGCGCTATATAGAGCATACTCAAGTCGGCTGATGTTTTTTATCCGGCCACAAACAGCTTGCAGAGGGGATTCACCTCACTTAACGCTTGGTAGCTTCTGCGGCAACTGCCCTCCACTGTCAAAAAGCTGATGTCCCTGGAGGCAATTTCTATCCTGACTCTGCTGGCCGCAGTGGCCAGCTTCTGGTGGCAGAGCGACAAAATCAAACGCCTGGCGATCGACTTTGTCCAGCGCCGCTGCGCAGCTGAACAGTTACAGTTATTGGATCAGACTTTGGTGCTCAGCGGCCTGGCACTGGTGCGTAACCAGTTGGGTAATCTGGTCCTGAAACGCCACTATCAATTCGAATTCACCAGTACCGGCGAAGCAAGGCATCTAGGCTCCATCACTATGTATGGGCTCCGAGCCGTCAATCTACATCTTGACCCTTACCTCCTGCCGGACGAGCCGGTTGATTTCCACTGACAATCAAACTCACCAACCCTGCCGTTCAGTCACTGCATTTTTTCAGCGTTTGCGGGAAGTAACGAAACAGCACTGCAGCCCTAACAACGACATAGGCAATCATGGCCCACCACAGCCCCGTAATTTCAAAGCGCGGCACAAGCATCCAACAGACCAGCAGAAAAAACAGCACTGATTGGATAGCGCCATAGCACATCTGACGCGTACAAGACGCGCCGATGAAAATGCCATCCAGCTGAAACGCTGCAACAGACAGCAGAATATAAATCGCCGCCAGATGGGTAAGATTAGAAGCAGCCTGCCGCACGGCTGGCAAATCTGTCAGACCGGCAACTAGATCCCCACCGAATAGCAGAACGATTGAAGCCAGAACAACTGCCGACACTACAGCCAGCACGCTGGTGCGCCTGACTGCGGCCATAAACTGCAGCGAATCGCCAGCGCCGAAAGCCCGACCCACGAGCCCCTCGGCAGCGAAGGCAAACCCATCCAGGAAGAACGCGCTGAATGAGATGATCTGCAGCAGAATATGATTAGCCGCCAGAGCGATATCTCCGAATCTGGCTCCCTGATTGGTAAAGAACGCGAACGAGAAAACCAGCAGTAGCGTTCTGATCATGATATCCAGATTAGCGTAAAGCGACTGCGCGAGTTTCCTTTTATCCAGTATTTTCTCCAAGGGCCAGAAAGATTCGTCCGCCGAATTCATCTCGAGCAGCACCCTGTGCAGAAGGACCGCACCAAGTAGCACAGCACACCATTCCGAAATGACCGTTCCAAGGGCTATACCGGCCGCGCCAAGACCCATGATACCGGCAAGCAAAATATCAAGCACAACATTCAATCCGTTGAGAAAGAGCTGCAGCGCCAGCAAGGTTTTACTGCGTCCCATCCCGACGAGAAATCCTGTACCGACGAAACCAATCAGAGTTGCAGGCGCGCCCCAGATACGAATGGAGAAATATAGCGCTGCCATCTGCTCCACGTCGGCACTGCCGCTCAAAAATGTGACTGCCAGCCACTGAACCGGCAGCTGCAGAACCACCAACAGACACCCCAAACCAGCCGCGAGAAGCAAGGAACGGCCCAGCACGGCACGTACCTCAAGATAATCTGAGGCGCCGGCAGCCTGCGCCACAAATCCGGTAGTGCCCATCCTGAGAAAGCCGAAACCCCAATAGACAAACGAAAAGATCAGCGCACCAAAGGCAATCGCGCCGAGATCTTGGGCTGACCCCAAATTACCGATGACCGCCGTATCCACCAAACCCAGCAGCGGCACGGCAGAATTAGCGAGTATGAAAGGCCAGGCGAGCCCCACGACTCGACTATACGCAAGAGGCGAAGTCTTCATGTAAAAATCCGGAGTGTCGCCTTCAGTCTTCGCGTTCTTTCTCTTGTGCTGAAGTGTTGTAAAGCGACTGGTCTAGTCGCCCTGCTCTGGCCAGCGACTCTCTCAGGATAAATTCGATCTGGGCATTGATACTGCGCAGGTCATCGTTTGCCCACGTTTGCATCGCCTCGAGAATATCCGGGTGAACTCGCAAGGGAAAAGATTTTCTTTTCATCAGAATCAGACCTGCAGGTCATCGGCGAGGATACAGCTTTCTCACTAGTGTCAAAGATCAGCCTAGGTATACAGACTGCCGGCATTGACTACCGGAGAAGCTGCGTGCTCTCCACACAGAACGACCAGCAGGTTGCTGACCATGGCCGCTTTCCGCTCCTCATTCAGGTCAACGACATTCTGATCTGCAAGCTTATTAAGGGCAAGGTCTACCATTCCGACTGCACCTTCGACAATTTTTTGACGGGCGGCAACTATTGCAGACGCCTGCTGCCGCTGCAGCATGGCGTTTGCAATTTCGGGCGAGTAAGCCAGATGACTGAGACGCGCCTCGATGACTTCAACCCCTGCCTTGCTGAGGCGATTTTGAACTTCAGTCTTGAGAAGAGCTGCCACCTCCTCCGGGCTACCGCGCAAGCAAAAACCCTGGCCTTCTTCGCCATAACTGTCATAGGGATGCGTTGTTGCCAGGTTACGCAGCGCCGCTTCACTCTGAATCTGAACGTAGTTTTCATAGTCATCAACCTCGAATAGCGCCTCGGCGGTGTCAACAACTTTCCAGACAATGACGGCCGCTATGTCAATCGGGTTACCATTGCTGTCATTGACCTTGAGCGTACCTGACTCAAAGTTTCTCACCCTTAGCGACACCTTTGCCTTCATGTAGAGCGGATTCGCCCAGCGTAAGCCTTCAATGCGCTCACTGCCTACATACGTGCCGAACAGCTGGAGCACCCGACCCTGATTCGGCGCCACCATAAAGAAACCAAGCCAGCAGGCAAACACCAGCAATCCACATAGAGCCATTGGAATCTTCAGCATCATCGGCAGAATTCCAATGGCAACCGGCGTTGCCAGCGTGAGCAAAAATAGAACACCAATCGCTGCGTAACCGTTATAGGTTGAGCCCTGTCGTTCTTCTATCATGAGTTATCTCCCGAGTACCACAACAGTCAGGGGTCTGAACACCCATCGAAGACTGTTGATTTTGTTGATATCATTATTATATCAATTTGATTTCAAATTAGTCAAATACACTGAAGAAATTGGGCAAAAATCGGAGACGAAAGAGAGAAAAATCAGGCAAATCGAGCCACCATCTCGCTAATTCAGTTCCCAGGAAATTTGCCGGCAGGACTGCCGGGCGATCAGTCGGCGTAGCTAACCTATTCAGCGCGCTCAAAAGTTTTGGCTTTGTTCGGCTAACCAAGAAGAGACCAACTGAAGGATGTCATGAGGTCGCTCAAGGGGCACCAAATGGCCGGTGCCGCCAATTTCCTCATAGCGATGCTGTGGGCACTTGTCACGCAACCGCTGCCACGAGCCCTGGGTAATGACATTGGATCGTTCAGCCCTGATGGCCAGGATCGGCATGTTCAGCTTATCCAGTAAGGGCCAGATGTTCTGCACGCTCAGATAGCACGCGGCTTCCCACTCCCGGGAAAAAGCCAGTCCGACGCGGCCATTATCACGCTCTGCAAGACCGTAATTCACATAATCCCAGAGCACCTCGTCGCTTATGCGTTTGAACACGGCTTTCGGCCGGAAATGATCAAAGGCCTGCTGCCGATCGGGCCACTCATGCTGCCGGGCAAGTGTGCGTCGCACAAGAGGCAGCGTCCTGCGGACGAGCGGCTTGAACATTCGCAGCGACCAGCAGTAAGACGAAGGCACCAGAACCGGCTCAATCAATATCAGGCCCTTGAACAATTCAGGCCGATGGACCGCAGCAGAAATCAGTGCAGCCGTGCCCATCGAGTGCCCCATACCAAAGGCTGCCTGCCCTCGCGAAGCCAGCAGCGACTCCACGTCTTTGCCGAATACCCGCCAGGATCGCAACAATTCAGGAGGTTCAGGCTCCGGCCAGAGCGGACGGTGAAGCCCAGCGATCACCTGATGTGACTGTGTCAGAGGCTCCAGCAATGAGCGGTAAGACAGCGGCGGATAACCATTGGCATGGGCGAAAAACAGACTTTCACCCTCTCCTCCAAACTCAAGAAAGGGGACGGAACCGGGTTCACTGAACTGCTTCACTGCACTTAAGATCCTTCAAACACCTTCCACTGCCTAGCAGTAACCCACCGAACCAGCAGATAACCTACTAGACCCACCGGCCCCAGCAAGAAGGTAAACAACAGGCAAGGCACTACCACTGCGTGAGGTATTTGATGCTTGTGTGAATCCTGCATTTCCCAGCACCCGACAAACAGGTCGAAGGCCAGATAATGCATCCATCCTGCTGTCAGCATATAGGGGTTTTCGAACAGTACCGCCACTTCCTGAACCGAACCGAAGCCCCCACCTTCTGGCCAGGCCGAAGCCTGGGACACCACCAGGCTCAGGTAAACCAGTCCCAGACAAAAGGGAACGACACCAGCGCTGATCACCGCGAGGGTCCACTTCCACCGCGGCAGGAAGAGCAACAAAAGCCAACCGGGCAAAACCAGGATGCTGCAAACAGAAAAAACAGTCTCCGCGCTCATAAAGCTCCTTGGAAGCTAGCCGAGTGGGTGCCCATCGGACCTGAACACCAGGACACGCCAGCAGTATACCGTGCGCGGAGCTGATGTGAACTTCAGGTCTGCTGAATTGAACTTATGCGAAAGTCTCGTTGTCGATTCGCGGCTCTGCCGCCGGCTGTCCGGACGGCCTGAAGCCGCTGGATGAGTCATCATTGGAGCGATTCACCCGGCCCTGTCAGTGAGGTACACTTAGGTCATGATCACAAATTCTGAGATACGGCCCGCCGATCATTCCGCTTCTCAACACGAGGGACACTCGTTTATGAGTAAACTCCTTGGCGGCGAATTTGGCCTGGCTGTCACTTACTGGCTCTTGTTCTTTCTGGGCGCCAGCAGCTTTTTCATCTTTGGCAGTCAGGCTGTAGACCAGGAGCGGTGGTTGCTGTATCTCGGCATCGTCGTTGCAGCACTGGCCTACACTTCTTTGCTGATTCTGGGAATCAAGGCGGCCTACAAAGGGCCACAGCTCTGGAAAGTTATGTCGCGCACCTCTTCGATCTTCATGATTATAAACGTGCTGGTCGGCATCTCCACATTGGGTTTCATCTACTGACCGCCATCTACATACTACTGACATCATGCCTTCATCGACAGCAGCCAGCTACTCGCTTTTCTTAAAAAAATCCTGCCCGACCTGCGAACTGATCGGGCCAGTCACTGTACTGCTGTCAGAACACCTCGGCAGTCGACTGTCCGTCTATATCCAGGATGACATGTCTTTTCTCGAAGAGATTGACCAGCGGATTGACGACGGTGAGTTGGAGCAATCCTACCGACAGAACATAGAGATCGTGCCAACTCTGATCCGCCATGATGAAGATGAACAGCGCATCGTTGGTTGGGACAAGCAGCAGTGGCAGGAGTTTACCGGCATTCCCGAGCTGGGCGCGGAGCTCATCGATTTCAAACCGGGCTGCGGCTCTCTGACCGAAGATCCCGGGATGGCCGAAAAGCTATCCGCCAAATTTGACAGCCAAAAACTCAAAGCGCGACGTCTTCAGCTTGCCGACGCTGAAGACGACATGGAAGCCTGCTTCGATCGCGGTT
>JASMER010000058.1:3433-8343 GCA_030752195.1 Gammaproteobacteria bacterium | reverse complement strand
CCGCGGCGAAGAGGTAGACATCAGGATGCGCTCCCCCGTAAAGGGGCAGAGAAAATTCAGAGGCATGCTGCAAGACGTCGTTAACGGGGTAGTGCAGGTAGCAGTTGACGGCAGCTCTTTTGAACTACCAATTGAAGAGATAGAGAAAGCGAATATTGTTTACTGAAGCAGGAAGGCACTGTGAGGCCCAGTGGTATCGCAGGGCAATCCGGTCAGCGACGGGTTTGGTGACACGATTATGATGAGTAAAGAAATACTGATGGTGGCGGACGCAGTCTCGAATGAGAAAGGTGTGTCACGTGCTGTCATTTTTGAAGCAATTGAATCGGCTTTAGCGACGGCTACCAAGAAGTTACACGACAGTGAAGAGATTGACTGCCGGGTATCGGTAGATCGCGATACCGGGGAGTACGAAACCTTCCGCGTGTGGACTGTTGTGGAAGACGAAGAGTATCTGGAAGAAGCGGCTCAGTTTACGCTGGAGCAGGCTGGTGAAAAAGATCAGAGTCTTGCAGTTGGCGATACCTATGAGGAAAAGATCGCTAACCTGGAGTTTGGTCGCATAGCTGCCCAGACAGCCAAGCAGGTGATCGTGCAGAAAGTCCGGGAAGCTGAGCGCGAAATCATCATCGGTGATTATCAAGATCGTGTCGGTGAGCTGGTCGCTGGAACCGTGAAGAAAGTCACCCGCGACAGCGTGATTGTCGACCTGGGCAGCAATGCTGAGGCCCTGCTGCCGCGCGATCAGATGATTCCGCGTGAAACATTTCGAATGGGAGACCGTCTACGGGCGCTATTAACCGACGTCCGCTCCGAACAGCGGGGCCCACAGTTGTTTCTCAGTAGAACTTCACCCGCCATGCTGATCGAGCTGTTTAAGATTGAGGTTCCGGAGATTGCCGAGCAGGTCATCGAGATCAAAGCTGCGGCTCGCGATCCGGGCTCCCGTGCAAAAATTGTGGTCAGCACCAATGATGGCCGTATCGATCCGGTTGGCGCGTGCGTGGGCATGCGCGGGTCGCGCGTGCAGGTTGTGTCGAATGAACTGGCCAATGAGCGCATCGATATCATTCTCTGGGATGATAATCCGGCACAGCTGGTCATCAATTCCATGGCGCCTGCAGAAGTGGCTTCGATCATCGTTGATGAAGACAACCACACCATGGATATTGCGGTTGAAGAAGACAATCTGGCACAGGCCATTGGCCGAGGCGGTCAGAATGTGCGCCTGTCCAGTGAGCTTACCGGCTGGACGATAAACGTCATGAGTGAAGAAGACGCGGCGGCGAAGCAGCAGCAGGAAGCCAGCACCTTTATTGTCATGTTCATGGAAAAACTGGACGTTGATGAAGACGTCGCTGAAGTTCTGGTTCAGGAAGGCTTTACTTCGGTGGAAGAGGTTGCCTACGTGCCGCTGGATGAAATCCTAGCGATTGACGGATTCGATGAAGAGATTGCTAATGAGTTGCGCAATCGGGCGAAGGATGCCCTACTCACGCAGGCGATTGCCTCTGAGGAAGATCTGTCTTCGGCGAACATTGCAGATGACTTGCTCAACATGGAAGGCATGGATGATGCGCTAGCCCTTCAGCTTGCCGAGAAAAATATCCTTTCCATGGAGGATTTGGCAGAGCAAGCAGTCGACGAATTGATGGATATTCAAGGAATGGATGAAGAGCGTGCAGGAGAATTGATTATGACTGCTCGCGCACCGTGGTTTGAGTAATCACGAGTGATGTAGGTTTACGGGAGTTTATATGGCAGATGTAACGATTAGCGAACTCGCTGGAGTGGTTGGCGTTTCTGTAGACAAACTGTTGTCGCAGGTAAAGGAAGCCGGGTTGCCCCACACCAAGGCCGATGAGCTGATCTCAAACGATGATAAGAATATCCTGCTGGTATTCCTGCGCCGTAGTCATGGTGATCGTGATGCGAGCGCTGCGGCGCCAAAGAAAATCACTTTGAAGCGCAAGACACTTGGCACTCTGAAATCGGCTTCTTCTGCCGGCCGAGGTAAAACTGTAAACGTCGAGGTTCGTAAAAAGCGCACGTATGTCAAACGAAGCGCAATCGAGACCCCAGTCGAGGAAGACTTGCCAGCAGCAGAGCTTGAATCGGAAGTTGAAGAAACTAACGCGGACGCTGTGGCTCCTGAAGCGCCAGCGGTCGAAGAGGCTGAGAATGAGGCAGTTGAGGTCAAGCCGGACACGGCGCCGTCGCGAGCGCAAGCCCAGGAGGCTCCGCCGCCGGAATCAGATGCTAACCGTGCCGGTAAAGGCGCCCCGCGTCGTAAAAAAGCGGCCGGTAAGGAAGGTGATGAGCCGGGAGACAAGAAGAAGACCCATCTGCGGAACAAGGCCAGGGCGCAGGCACCAAAACGCCAAGCTAAAGCGATTCACGTCAACGACGATTTTGTGCTCGAAGGCGACGATTTTGACAGCATGGGTGGCCGTGGTCGCCGGGGCAGTGCCCGTAAGTCCAAATCCAAGCTCAGTTCACAGCACGCTTTCGAGAAGCCCACTGAGTTTATTGTCAAGGAGATCACGATCGGAGAAACCAATTCTGTGGCAGATCTCGCGCAGAAGATGTCGGTCAAATCCGGCGAAATTATCAAAATCCTATTCAACATGGGTGTCATGGCCACCATCAACCAGATGCTCGATCAAGACACATCAATGCTGCTGGTCGAGGAGTTGGGACACAAGTCGAAATTTGTTTCTAAAGATGCGATCGAGGAGCAATTGGCTGAGTCCCTGTCTGCGAAGATTGGAAGCGAAGAAATTACCAGGGCACCCGTCATCACAGTCATGGGCCACGTCGACCACGGGAAGACCTCATTGCTGGATTACATCCGTAAGGCCTCTGTTGCCGCCGGTGAAGCTGGGGGTATTACCCAGCATATTGGTGCCTACCATGTAAATACTGAACGAGGCATGGTCAGTTTTCTTGATACACCGGGGCACGCGGCATTCACCGCTATGCGCTCGCGAGGTGCGAAGGCAACTGATGTGATTGTGCTGGTTGTTGCGGCTGATGATGGTGTAAAGCCTCAGACCGAGGAAGCGGTCCAACACGCTAAAGCGGCCGGCGTTCCATTGGTTGTCGCAATCAACAAGATCGATAAAGAAGGAATTGACCCTGATCGGGTAAAGAATGAACTCTCTGCATTGGAAGTGATTCCGGAAGATTGGGGTGGCGACACCCAGTTCATTGAAGTGTCGGCGATTACTGGTCAGGGCGTCGAGAACTTGCTGGAGGCTATCCTGTTGCAGGCTGAGTTGCTGGAGCTTAAAGCTTACACCGACGTACCAGGCCAAGGTGTGGTTATTGAGTCCAGGCTCGACAAAGGCCGTGGTTCGGTTGCCTCTGTGCTGGTTCAAAATGGCACCTTGAAAACTGGTGATGTCGTACTGGCTGGCTACGAATATGGTCGCGTGCGGGCACTGGTAGATGAACTTGGCACCAATGTTGAGTCAGCCGGCCCTGCGATACCGGTTGAAATTCTCGGTCTAAACGGCGTGCCCGATGCGGGCGATGAATTCGTCGTCGTGTCTGACGAAAAGGAGGCTCGGGATGTGGCCGAATTCCGAAAGGTTCGACTCAAGGATAACCAGCAGGCCAAACAACAATCCAGCATGCTCGAGGGCATGTTTGCCGGGATTGGTAGAGATCAGAAAAAGATCCTCAATGTCATTATCAAAGCCGATGTTCGGGGCTCTCTGGAGGCCATTATTGGATCTCTGCAGAAACTGGGCACTGATGAGGTCGAAGTTAACGTTATTGCCTCAGGTGTGGGCGGAATTTCTGAGACAGATGCGCATCTGGCCACAACCTCTAGAGCCATGGTGATTGGTTTTAACGCCCGCGCCGATAAATCGGCCAGAGATATTCTGCAAAACGAAAGCCTGACGCTGCGTTACTACAACGTCATTTATGACGTCATTGACGATACAAAAGCCATTATGGGCGGCATGCTTGAGCCGGAAATCCGTGAGGAAATAGTCGGTATAGCCGAAGTGCGCGATGTGTTTAACTCGCCCAAATTCGGACAGATTGCCGGCAGCATGGTGATCGAAGGCACAGTCTACCGGAGCAAGCCGATTCGAGTGCTGCGCGACAATGTCGTGATTTATGAGGGGGAGCTGGAATCTCTCAGACGGTTCAAGGATGACGCCAACGAAGTGCGCAATGGCATGGAGTGCGGCATCGGCGTTCGTAACTATAATGACGTCAAGGTGGGTGACAAGATCGAAGTCTACGAGACTACAGAGGTCGCCCGGAGTCTATAGGCGAGTTTTTGCTGCAGGGAAAAGAAAGGTAGTCCCGTGTCAGAAATGAGTGCTAGAGCTCAGCGCATCGCTGACCAGATTCAGCGCGAAATCGCCACGCTGATTCAGCTGGAGGTGAATGATCCGCGCGTCGGCATGGTTTCGGTGACAGGAGTTGATGTCAGTAATGACCTGGCACAAGCGAAAATTCTGTTCACCGTGCTAAACACCCATCCCGGTGATGAAGGGCTGGTATCGGATACGTTAACTGATCCCAGTGCCCTGGATCAGCTGGAAATAGACGAGAATCTGAAAGCCTTGCGCAAGGCATCAGGATTTCTAAGGACGTTGTTGGCCAAGCGCTTGCGGCTCAGGTCGACGCCGAAGCTACACTTTATTTACGACAGTAGTGTTCAAAAAGGCCAGAGACTGTCAGATTTAATTGATGATGCGCTGGCAGCGGATCGCAAGTTGCAGGACGGCTGACGGTTCGAAACAGCGAGAACGAAACTTGAAAAACCACGGTAATAGCCGAGGTCAGAGCAGTAAACGCAATCGCCGCCAAATCAGCGGTATCGTGCTGCTTGACAAGGGCCAGGGTCTCAGCTCAAATGCTGCGCTGCAGGAGGTCAAGCACCTGTA
>JASMER010000058.1:0-3423 GCA_030752195.1 Gammaproteobacteria bacterium | reverse complement strand
ATCAGCGGTATCGTGCTGCTTGACAAGGGCCAGGGTCTCAGCTCAAATGCTGCGCTGCAGGAGGTCAAGCACCTGTATGAAGCCGCGAAGGCGGGCCATACAGGCAGTTTGGACCCGCTTGCTACTGGCGTGTTGCCGCTGTGTCTCGGAGAGGCGACAAAAGTCTCACAGTTTCTGCTGGACTCAGACAAGGCTTATCGCGCGCGCATTAAGCTTGGAGTACGTACAGATAGCGGCGATCGGGACGGCAATATTGTGTCGCAGGCGGATGCTTCGGGGATTTCGGAGCGCGAGATCAAACACGAGCTGGAGCGCTTGATGGGGGTTATCCAGCAGGTGCCACCCATGCATTCAGCGATCAAGCGAGATGGCGTGCCACTTTACAAACTGGCGCGCAAAGGTATCGAAGTTGAACGAGAAGCCAGAGAAGTAAAGATCTATGACATCGGCCTTTTGCGTACTGAGGTCGATGAGATAGAAATAAAAGTAAGCTGCAGTAAAGGCACTTACATTAGGACGCTGGCAGATGACCTCGGGGAAAGGCTTGGCTGCGGCGCCCACATTTCGGGTTTGAGACGCACGCAAGCGGGCGCATTTTTAGAGCCGCAGTGCGTCACAGTCGAAACATTGAAACAGATCAAAGAAGCCGAGGGCTTGGTGGGCCTGGATCGGATCTTGGTTCCCATGGATCGGGCAGTCGAGCAGCTCCCTGCAGTCCGACTGCCAAGAATTGCGGCTGACAGTGTTCAGCACGGTCAATCCGTATTGGTGAGGCACTTGCCGGCTGAAGGGCTAGTAAGGCTTTATGAAGAGGAGCAATTTATTGGCATCGGAGTCATTGACGATGATGGCAAGGTCGCCCCGAGGCGTCTGGTGACAACACACTAGACTTTTTAGGCAGGAAAGTGCCAGATAACTATTAATATGCATGGTTATTCTGGGGTTATATGGAAATTGTTTGAGGTACATGGCTATCTGGCGCAGTACTCATTATCAAATCGCATATTACGGAGAAATTGAAATGGCTTTATCAGCTGAAAGAAAAGAAGAAATCATCAAAGACTTCGCGTTAAGCGATGGTGATACCGGCTCACCAGAAGTACAGGTGGCGCTTTTGACAGCCAACATCAATGACCTTCAGAGTCATTTCAAAGAGCATATTCATGATCATCACTCTCGCCGCGGACTGATCCGCATGGTGAACAGCAGAAGAAAGTTGCTTGATTACCTTAGGCGCAAGAATGTCGAGAGATATTCGAGTCTGATCAAGCGTCTCGGCCTGCGTCGATAGGATCACATTAAAAATTAATTACTGGAACTCTGCGCTTGAAATAGGCACCAGCGCAGGTTTTGGATTTATAGGAAGAAAATATGTTTAATCCAGTAAGACAGATATTTCAATTTGGTGGGCAAGAGGTCACTATTGAAACAGGTAAAGTCGCGCGGCAGGCAACCGGTGCGGTCGTCGTGACGATAGGCGACACTCAGGTGCTCGCAACGGTAGTTGGAAGAAAGCAAGCTAACCCAGGCCAGGATTTTTTCCCGCTTACCGTCAATTATCAGGAGAAGACCTACGCGGTTGGCAAGATCCCCGGCGGTTTCTTCAAGCGAGAAGGTCGGCCGACAGAGAAAGAAACTTTGACCTCGCGTCTGATTGATCGGCCAATCCGGCCCCTTTTCCCCAAAGGCTTTATGAACGAAGTGCAGGTGATCTGCACTGTCATTTCCGGTGGTAAAACACAGGATCCGGATATTGCTGCAATGATCGGTGCGTCCGCTTCTCTCGCCATATCAGGAATTCCGTTCGCCGAACCCATCGGCGCTGCTCGCGTCGGCTACGATGCAGAGCAGGGATATGTACTCAATCCCGACTATGAGGCACTGGAGAGTTCGCTATTGGACATGGTGGTTGCGGGCACGCAGTCTGCGGTGCTGATGGTTGAGTCTGAGGCCAAGCAGCTCAGTGAAGATCAAATGCTGGGCGCCGTGCTTTTTGCACATCAGGAAATGCAGGTGGTAATCAACGCAGTCAATGAGTTGAAAACGGAAGTCGGCAAGCCGGCATGGGACTGGCAGCCTGAGGCCGAGAACAACACGCTTAAGGATGCTCTGACTGAGCGCTTTGGCGCCGCCGTTGCCGACGCATATAAGATCTCGGAAAAAATGCAGAGATATGAGGCAGTCAGTGAGATCAAACATCAAGCGACCGAAGCGCTTGCTAGTGGTGAAGGTGGGCCTTCGGCCGGAGAAGTATCGGATGCCTTTGGCGCCCTTGAGAAGCGGACTGTGCGCAACAGCATTCTTGATGGATCGCCGAGAATCGACGGCCGCGATACCACTACTGTTCGTGCCATAGAAGTGGAAACCGGCGTATTGCCGAAAGCGCACGGGTCTGCGCTGTTTACGCGCGGCGAGACTCAGGCGCTGGTTGTCACCACGCTAGGCGCGGTCCGAGATGCACAGCTGATTGAAGGTCTGGACGGCTCGAAGAAAGACCCCTTTATGCTGCACTATAATTTTCCGCCCTTTTCTGTCGGTGAGACTGGTTTTATGAGCGGACCTAAGCGTCGCGAAATCGGCCATGGCCGTCTCGCGCGCCGTGGGGTTGCAGCGGTTATGCCGAGTGAGGAGGATTTTCCCTATGCGATTCGAGTGGTTTCTGAAATCACCGAATCTAACGGTTCCAGCTCCATGGCCAGCGTTTGTGGCAGCAGCCTGTCAATGATGGATGCCGGTGTGCCCGTGTCAGCACCGGTTGCCGGTATCGCAATGGGCCTGATAAAGGAAGGTGAGCGCTTTGCCGTTTTGACTGACATCCTTGGGGATGAAGACCACCTCGGCG
Organism: Gammaproteobacteria bacterium; assembly: GCA_030752195.1. Taxonomy (GTDB): domain Bacteria; phylum Pseudomonadota; class Gammaproteobacteria; order Pseudomonadales; family Pseudohongiellaceae; genus UBA9145. Next base: position 581 of record JASMER010000058.1, on the reverse strand, counting down.
ACATGGATTTCAAGGTCGCTGGTACTGCAAACGGAGTAACCGCCCTGCAAATGGACATCAAGATTCAGGGTATCACTGAAGAAATCATGGAAATCGCTTTGGCTCAGGCTCATGACGCACGCCAGCACATTTTGGGCGAGATGAACAAGGTGATCTCAGAAGCGCGGCCAACCGTTTCTGAAAATGCGCCGTCCATGGCTACGATTAAGATCGACCCGGATAAGATTCGCGACGTCATCGGCAAAGGCGGAGCGGTCATTCGCGGCATCACCGAAGAGACGGGTGCATCGGTCGATATTGATGACGACGGAAATGTTCGCATTTATGGGGAAGATGCGGATTCACGTGACGCTGCGCTGGACATGGTGAATGCGATCACTGCTGAAGCGGAAGTAGGCAGGCTGTACAGAGGCAAGGTTGCGCGAATCGTTGATTTCGGGGCGTTCGTGACGATCTTGCCCGGCAAGGACGGCCTAGTGCATATATCACAAATCTCTCAGGATAGAGTTGAGGATGTAAATCAGTATCTCTCTGAAGGTGAGGAAGTGCTGGTTAAGTGCACTGATCTGGACGCCAGAGGT
>JASMER010000057.1 GCA_030752195.1 Gammaproteobacteria bacterium | reverse complement strand
CAAACTTTTAATCAGGGCTTTGCTACGACCGAATATCTGGCGGCTTCTATCGTTGATCAGGCCCTGCATCAACTGACTGTTAACGAGGTGCCGTCGGCAGAACTGATTTTGGATTTTGAAGCGCAAGCTCTGGAGGCTGCCGGTATTCAGGTTGATGAAGTTCCGCCTCGCTACCGCGCGACCTATTTCTCACACATTATCGGAGGCTACTCGGCGGGCTATTATTCCTATATCTGGAGCGAGGTGCTGGACGCAGACACCGTGGATTGGTTCCACGAGAATGGCGGATTACTGCGCGAAAATGGTGACCACTTCAGACAATCTTTGCTTTCACAGGGGGGGAGCAAAGACGCCATGGGTTTGTACCGATCCTTTACGGGTCGGGAAGCGCAAATATTGCCGTTACTCGAGCGTCGCGGCCTCAATTAGTTTCGGCTAGGTGCCCGGTCGCTGTACAAACCTGACTGCCGCTGAGGCGAATCAGCAGCATACTCAGTTCATCCCAGGGGTTAGCCGGGCTTACGCCCTTGCAAGCATGGTCTACCAGCCGGGCCTGATCCAATAGTTCCCAGATGAGGGAGCTAGACAGTCTTGAGACTGCCGTTCTGATTGCTTGTTTGCGATTGAAGAATATGCGGGCGGATTGCAGGATGGCTGAAAGAGGCTGACCGTTTTCTCGTTTTTCAACCATCGGTTGTAATATTCTGAGCTCCCGCGTAACGGCCCCCAGGATGACTAAAGGATATGCGTCCTCAGTCTGTAATCCATTCAGAATTTTTTGTGTACGTGCCAGATCTCCAACCAAAGCCGCATCAACTAGTTGGTAGGCATTGTAGCGGGAATTGTCTGCCACGACCTGCATGACGGTTTGCGCGTCAAGTTTTATCGTGGCATTTGATCCTGCCAGCAGTTTGAACTTTTCGATTTCCTGTACGGCTGCTAATAAGTTCCCCTCAATGCGATCTATCAATATTTTAAGGGCATCCGGTTCCGGATGTATATTTGCCTGCAGCATCCTAGCCTCCAGCCAGCGCGGAAGATTTTCCCGATCTATTGGCCATATCTGCACTACTACCGATCTTGATTCGATTGATTTAAACCATTTCGTCTGTATGATGCTGGACTCAAGTTTCGGGCTGCTGATCAAAACGACCAGATCAGCACGGTTGGCCTCTAGGAAATCTGCCAGGGCAAGCTTTCCCTCATCTTCAAGTTTGGGCTGCAGTAGACGAAGCTCTATGATTTTTCGTTCAGCGAAAAGAGAGAGGTTTCCGGTAGATTGTCTGAACTGCCCCCAGTTGAAATTCCTGTCGACAGTGTGGGTTTCTCTATCGGTAAAACCTGCGTCGCGGTGATACTGTCGAGTCTGGTCGGCGGCTTCTTGTAACAACAACGGCTCGTCGCCACTCAACCAGTAGACTGGATGTGCGTTGGCTTTCAACGTTCTGGCCAATTGATTAGTCTTTATCTTCATTCGGGGACCGATTCTAATCGACGCATCAGTTGATTTATTAGTTCTTGCCGAAGCTCATTGGCAATTATTTGGGCTTCTTCCTGATTGCCGGCGATATTCTCTATATCCTGAAAGTAGGTTCTGACAACGGTGAGTTTCTCCTCGGGGATTATTGACTGTCCGCCGACTGTTAGTGCGATGCTAGCGCTGAGTCTAAGTTCTACCTGTGAGGCCCGAGCTCTCGGATTGATCGACACAGGTTGGGTTAAAATCTGTTCATTGCTCACCTTTAAGATCGGCGCCGTCTCGAGCTGCTGAGCCAGCAAAGTGACGCCTGCGGCTGACAGAACACGCCGGAGGAGGGCAGAAAAATCACTTTGCGGTTGCTCCAGTTCCAGATTCAGGCTGCTGAACCTCGATACAATGGCGTCATTGCCACGTAGTGTGAATCCGCAGGCCTGTACGGAAAATGCAAGGATAAAGGCGAGTAATCTCAGAGCGGTATTGCGCATCGCTAGCCTGTAACGATATTGACGAGTTTCCCCGGGACAACGATAACTTTCCGGACCGAACCTTTGCTAATGAAGCGCTGTATGATGTCATCCCCAAGAGCCAGCTTTTCGAGCTCGTCCTTGGAAATACCACGGGAGACTTCGATTTTGCTGCGGAGTTTGCCGTTTACCTGTAGTACGATAAGCGCGTTGTCCTGAACAAGGGCGCTCTCCGCCACTTCGGGCCAGAGCACGTCCATAGCTGCGCCTTCGTGCCCAAGTCGTTGCCAGGCGGCATGGCAAAAGTGGGGGACAATCGGAGCTAGCATCAGAACGCTGAATTCCAGGGCTTCCTGCACAACGATGCGGTCTGTTTCATCCTGGTGATCTTCGGAAAACTTTGAAATCGCGTTCAGTAATTCCATTGTGGCGGCAATCGCGGTGTTGAAGGTGTGCCGTCGTTTATAATCGTCAGTGACTTTGGCCAGAGTTTGATGGCTTTTGAGCCTTAATTTCTTCTGCTCGGCCGACAGCGTCAGGCTATTCATCTCCGGCAGGGGCAGCGCCTCGTGTTCCGAAAGCTGCTTCCAGAAGCGTTTTAAGAAACGATAGCTGCCTTCCACGCCGCTGTCAGACCAGTCGAGCGACTGATCCGGTGCTGATGCGAACATGGTGAACATCCTTACAGTGTCTGCGCCGTAGCGATCTATCAGGGACATCGGATCAACGGTGTTCCCTTTCGATTTCGACATTTTGGCACCGTCTTTCAGGACCATACCCTGAGTCAGCAAACGGGCAAAGGGTTCATCGCTGTTGACAAGCCCTTCGTCCCGCAAAAGCTTATGGTAAAAGCGCGCATACAACAGATGGAGAATGGCATGCTCGATGCCGCCGATGTATTGATCAACGGGGAGCCAGTAGTTGGCTCTCGCGTCCAGCATGGAAGTATTCTGATCCTTGCAAGCAAAACGGGCGAAGTACCAGGAAGACTCCATAAAGGTGTCGAAAGTGTCTGTCTCGCGCCTTGCTGCGGCGCCGCAGGACGGGCAGTTCGTCTTGTAAAATTCAGCCATTTTGCCGAGAGGTGAGCCGGATTCATCCATTTCAATGTCTTCGGGTAACAGAACGGGCAACTCGGACTCCGGGACCGGCACCGCGCCGCAAGCGTCACAGTTGATCATCGGAATCGGTGCCCCCCAATACCTCTGGCGAGAAACCCCCCAGTCACGCAAACGGTAGTTGACAGTTTTCTCGCCACGTCCTCGCTCCGTCAGATACGCTGCGATTGCTTCGAATGCTTCGGTAAAGTTCAGGCCGTTGAACTGGCCGGAATTGATCAGTCTGCCTTTTTCAACAAAAGCCTCACGATTCAGGTCACAGATCACCTCACCGGATAGCGGCTCTACGACCTGTTTGATTTCAAGGCCGTATTTTCTGGCAAAGTCCCAGTCCCGCTGGTCATGTCCGGGAACAGCCATCACTGCGCCAGAGCCGTAACTCATGAGGACAAAATTGGCGGTATAGATTGGTACGCCCTCACCGTTAATCGGATGAATGGCTTTTAGTCCGGTATCCATACCGAGTTTTTCCATGGTTGCCATTTCCGCTTCTGCAACCTTGATCTGATTTTGTTCCGCGATGAATTGAGCCAGCCTGCTGTTCGTTTTGGCAGCCTTTATGGCAACTGGGTGCTGGGGAGCTACCGCAATATAGGTCACACCCATAAGGGTGTCAGGACGGGTGGTGTAGACAGAGAGGCTCCTTAGTGATGCGTCTGTTGGTTCAGCAATCTCGAAATCCAGGTTCACGCCCTCAGATCTGCCGATCCAGTTGCTTTGCATGATCTTCACTTTTTCGGGCCAGCCTTCCAGCTTGTCCAGATCGTCAAGTAGCTCCTGCGCCATGGCGGTGATTTTCACAAACCATTGAGGAATATTGCGTCGCTCTACCAAAGCGCCTGAACGCCAGCCTCTGCCGTCAACGACTTGTTCATTGGCAAGTACTGTCTGGTCGACCGGATCCCAGTTGACTTCGGCCTCCTTTTTATACACCAGCCCCTTATCGTACAGGCGGGTGAAAAACCACTGCTCCCATTTGTAATAATTACGGTGGCACGTGGCTAACTCTCTTTCCCAGTCATAGGCGTAACCTAACTTCTGGAGTTGATCTCGCATGTAATCTATGTTGCTGTAAGTCCAGCTGGCAGGTGGAACCTTGTTCTGCATGGCCGCATTTTCTGCCGGCAGTCCGAACGCATCCCAACCCATCGGTTGCAGTACATTTTTGCCTAGCATACGCTGAAAGCGGGAGATGGCGTCCCCGATGGTATAGTTGCGCACGTGCCCCATATGCAGGTGGCCGCTGGGATAGGGAAACATGGACAGGCAGTAGAATTTCTCTTTGTCAGGGTCTTCGGTGGCCTTGAAAGAGCTGTGGGCGTCCCAGTAGGCTTGAGCCTCAATTTCCACTTGCTTTGGATTGTAGGCAATCATGTCGTCGTTGGTCATGGATCAAACTTCTGTGTTCATGTGCGTTTCTGGCGCCTTGGTGCGGTGAGCGCAAGCATACCGCAGGGCTCGGGCGGCAGGTAGTCTTGACGCTAAATTTTCTGGCCACACGGATACTGCCTTTCAAGCCGGGTACTGTGATCCTGATTCTGTATCTTGCAAGGTGTTGGTGTTGACTTTGAGTAGTTTAATTTGGCGACTGTCAGCATTGAGTACAGTTATCCGCAGAGTGCCCAGTACAACGGACTCACTGCGTTCTGGTATGCGACCGAACTGTTGCAAGATCAGGCCGCCTAGTGTGGTGAATTCCTGATCACTGAACTCTGTGCCAAAATAGTCATTGAATTCATCCAATGGGGTAAGTGCTTTGACGATGTAATTGGTCTCGTCAAACTTTTTGATGTAGCTGTCGTCATCCACATCGAATTCATCCTCGATCTCACCGACGATCTGTTCAAGTACATCTTCAATCGTCACTGCGCCGGAGACACTGCCATATTCATCAATCACGATGGCCATGTGCTGTCGCGTTTCACGGAACTCTTTGAGCAGGACGTTCAGTCTCTTGCTTTCCGGAACGAAGGTTGCCGGGCGTACGAGGTCTTTGATGCCAAAACGTTCCTGACTGTTAGTCAGTAACAGAGGAAGTAAATCCTTCGCAAGCAGGATGCCCATTACATTATCTACGTTTTCCCCAACTACTGGAAAGCGTGAATGCGAAGCTTTGGTTACCAGTTCGACTATATCACTTAGGGTGAGATCAGCCGGAACAGTCACAACCTGCGATCGGGGGATCATGATGTCACGCACCTGCATGCTGGACACCTGCAGCGCACCTTCGATGATGCCGAGTGCATCAGCGTCAAGAACCTGATCTTGCTCTGCGTTGCGCAGTAACTCGAGGAGACTCCTTTTGTCGGTGGGTTCGTCAGAAAAAACTTGCGCGATTTTATCGATCCAGGACCGTGGTCTCGGATCGATGCTAGATTGGTCGTCTGTCATGAACGGGCGGCTGTCAGCCTCCTTAGAAAAGAGTTGCTAATCACACTAACAAATACGGATTATTAATTCCAAGCTTTTTCAAGCACTCGGTTTCAAGCGACTCCATCGTGGCGCTATCGCTTTCGGTCATATGGTTGTAGCCAAGGAGATGAAAGAACCCGTGAACAAGCATATGGGCCCAGTGATTCTCAAGATTCTTCAATTGTTCCCGTGCCTCTGCTTCAACGACGATCGGACAGATCACAATATCTCCCAGTGGCTCCGAGGTAAAATTGTTCTTCAGTCCTTCAGGCCAGTCAGCACGGAAGGACAGCACATTGGTCGAGGTGTTTTTCTCCCGCCATCTGGAATTCAGGGCCAGGGATTCCTCAGCGTCGACAAAGTGCAGACTAACGGTAACATCATGGTTTAGGCCGACCGCCTGGCAGGCTGTCGTCAGAACACGAAGGCAGAAGTTAAAATCGGGAGTCCAGTGACCCGGGCAAGCATCGTTGAGCTCAATGGTCGCTGTCATGTTTGCCGCTGCTGTTCGGATGCGGAATGGGTGTGACCGACTTATCGTCGAAAGCGTCATAGGCTTCAACAATCTGCTGCACGAGTCGGTGTCTGACAACGTCTTGAGAGCTAAAGTAGGCGAAACCAATTCCTTCGACATGTTTTAATACTTGGCTGACGTGGACCAGTCCGGAGCGTTCGCCTTTCGGTAAATCAATTTGGGTGACATCACCGGTGATGACTGCTGTTGAGCCGAAGCCGATTCGGGTGAGAAACATTTTCATTTGAGCGGTTGTGGTGTTCTGGCTTTCGTCGAGAATTATAAAAGAATTATTCAGCGTTCTGCCACGCATGTAGGCTAAAGGTGCCACTTCAATCACATTTTTTTCAATCAGACGTCCGACCCGTTCGAATCCCAGCATTTCATACAGGGCATCATATAGAGGTCTCAGGTACGGATCTATTTTCTGCGACAAGTCACCGGGCAGAAAACCTAATTTTTCTCCGGCTTCCACGGCTGGCCTAACAAGCAGAATACGGTTAATTCTTTCTTTGGTGAGTGCCTCAACTGCACAGGCGACCGCGAGATAGGTCTTGCCAGTGCCAGCGGGCCCGATACCGAAATTGATGTCATGCCGCCAGATGTTCTGTACGTAATACTGCTGATGTTTGCTGCGAGGCTTGATACTGCCTTTGGGGGTGCTGATCAGTGCTGATGGCTCTGTTGCATGATCACTCCCAGTTTCAGCGGGTCCATTATTCAGAAATTCTTGCATGGCTAAGTGAATCTGATTCGGGCTCAGGAGGTTTTCATTTTCGGTCGCTCTATAGAGCATTTCAAGCAGTTCGCAGCCACTGGTAACTGCCCGTTCATCCCCATTGAGCTGAAAAATATTGCCCCGCTGACGTATCTTTAAATGCAAACCTAGTTCAATCTGCTGAATATGCTCGTTGAGCCTTCCGCACAGATTGGCGAGCCGTTGGGCGCTGTCAGGGAGTAGGGTGAGATTAATTGATTGACTGGCCATAAAAATCAGACATATTGGGGGCAGATCCTGCCGTGTCGGGTTTATTGATGCTGCATTAGAGTACTCAGACGAGGCTTCCTATCAAAGAGTTCGGGAGTGCATCGGCAATTTCTATCTTGGCGAATTGGCCAATCAAGGAATGGTCATCGCAGCGGAAGTTAACAACCCGGTTATTTTGTGTCCGACCCTGTAGCGCGCCCGGGTCTTTCTTGGAAATGCCGGTAATCAGCACCGACTCTTCACCACCAACCATTGCTTCACTGATCGCGCTTGCTTGGGAGACGATTTGCGATTGCAGAGTGGCTAGGCGATGCTTTTTCTCTTGCTCACTGGTGGGATCCTGAAGTTCGGCAGCGGGTGTGCCCGGGCGGGCACTGTAAATAAAGCTGAATGATGTGTCGTAGCCGACATCGATAATCAGCTTCATGGTGTCCTCGAAGTCTGCATTTGTTTCTCCAGGAAAGCCGACAATAAAGTCAGATGACAGGCTTATCCCCGGCCGGTTCGCTTTGATTTTGCGGATCAACGATCGGTATTCCAATGCGGTATGGCCGCGCTTCATGGCTGCCAGTATACGGTCAGACCCGCTCTGCACCGGCAGGTGCAAATGAGAGACCAATTCCGGTGTGTGTTTGTAAGCCTCAATCAGGTTTTGGTTAAATTCAACCGGATGCGAAGTCGTGAATCTAATTCTGTCTATGCCTTCTATTTTGGCGATGTAATTGATCAACAGGGCCAGATCTACGATCTCGCCCTCGTGAGAGAGCCCTCGGTAGGCGTTGACATTCTGGCCCAGAAGGTTGATTTCCCTGACACCCTGTTCGGCTAGATGGACCGCTTCCGCCAGCACACCATCTAGGGGTCGGCTCACTTCTTCCCCTCTGGTGTACGGGACAACACAAAAACTGCAGTACTTGCTGCAGCCTTCCATAATGGTCAAAAAGGCATGACAGGCGCTCACTTCAGGCTCAGGCAAACGATCGAATTTTTCAATTTCTGGAAAACTGATATCAACCACTGTGTCGCCGGACTGAGAAGCTTCGAGCATCTCCGGCAACTTGTGGAGTGTTTGCGGGCCGAATACCACATCGACGAAGGGCGCGCGTTTACCAATAGCTTCCCCTTCCTGGCTGGCGACGCAACCACCTACCGCGATGCGCACATTCGGATTATGCTCTTTCAGCGCTCGCCAGCGTCCCAGTTGATGGAATACCTTCTCCTGAGCTTTTTCGCGAATAGAGCAGGTATTCAACAGCAGTACGTCAGCCTGTTCGGCCGAGTCCACCAGGACCGCGCCCTCGTTTTGCTTGAGCAAATCGAGCATTCTCGCGGAGTCATATTCATTCATCTGACAACCAAAAGTTTTGATAAAAACTTTTTTTTGCATTACTTATTTTTCTTGATACCGTAAAGTTCTAGTTTGTGATCAACTAATTCATAACCGTATTTTTCAGCTACTTTTT
>JASMER010000056.1 GCA_030752195.1 Gammaproteobacteria bacterium | reverse complement strand
AGCACCTCTTCGTAGCCAAGCCCCCAGGATTCCATTGTGCCCGGTTTGTAGTTTTCCAGCAGCACGTCGGCATTTTCTAACAGCCGAAGCAAAACCTCGCGACCTCCAGACACTGAAAGATCAAGACCCATGGCGCGTTTGTTTCGATTAACCCCAATAAAGTAGGCGGAATCTTCATCATGGAACGGCGGCCCCCAATCACGGGTTTCATCGCCGCGCGGCGGTTCAATTTTAATCACCTCAGCACCGTGATCGCCGAGTATCTGAGAGCAATATGGCCCCCCTAAAACCCGACTCAGGTCGATAATCAACTTTCCTTCTAGGGCAGAAGCGCCCTCGATATTCAACATAGTGAGAGTTATCAAGTGAACAACAATCAGCAGCAAAACGCTGCACAAGCGGCGATGAGGATAATGCAGGGAGTGAGTTGGCACAAGCAATTGTCGGGAAATAGGAAAATCCAGAAGACATTTACAAGTCAATCAGCAGCCCACAATTGAGGAAGTCTACCCAGATGTCCCAGCCTAGACCTGAGAGCAATAACGAAGCCACCCCTTCTCCTGCAATCTTAGCTTATAGACAATTCAGCTCCTTAAGCTGAATTTGCCTGACTATTTCGCGGGTTAACCCGATATGTTCGCCCACATCTCTCAGCATATTTCCATCAAAGCCGTATGAACTGAAACGACAGAAATCACTTCTCGTTGCCTGTGACTTAATGCGGATCGCCATCGATCAAAGTATTTTTTCAAGTGGTGTTGCTGAAGAAGACGATAAGATTCTCGAGGCCTCCTGTCAGGCAAACAATCAAGTAATGAATGCGCGGAAGCGCCTGAATTCGGTGCATCGACGAGAACGACTCCCTGTCAAATCGATAAAGTCCTTTTGACTTCAGTCAGATGTACCTCTGAGTCAGGCGCGGGTCTTTTGTGTATTTGTCCGAAAGCCTTCGTTTGACCTTCACGAAAACCTTGAGCACTTTTCCTAGAAAGACAGGCAGGCGGAACATCCGTCTCTGATTCATCAAGACGCGCTCTATGTTCTGCCTGATCCACCAGGTGGTGTAAGTGGATAAATGAAATCCTTTGTCGAGGTCGAACTTTTCCACAGCCCAGATCAAACCTGCAAGACAATATGAAAATCGAACGTCGGCCCGATGACCACACTCAATCCCGTTATCAATGAGCAAGGATCATCGGAGCCTGCGCAACAGCTTATCCAGTATTTCTCCTGGCAGGAAAAACTCCGCGACCATGATCGGCTTGCTATCCAAGTAGAAAATACGCCGGCGGCCACAAAAGCCTTGCTCGGATTTCGCGAACTGGAAAGCCCCGCGCTTGACGTCGGCCTGCGAAAACAGATATCCACCCAAGGGCTGCTCGCCCAACTCCAAAACTTCACCGAGAGCGGACTCCGCTGCGTGTGCCGGCATGAGACTGTGTGCAAGTACTGCCGGCTTACTCTCGCAAAGGAGTACCGTTTTTCGGGACCAGAATTCATGCGATGGAGCTACCGGGCCGAACAATTTCCGCAAGTCATCTCTCAAGAGATTTCGCCACGTCAGCTCGACCGTTTGCACGCGGAAACGGCCGTTACCCACCTCGATCAACTGCTGAGTTAATGATCCCTCGTCGGAAAGCAGCCGCAGCGTGGCCGGATTCAAGCTGCAAGACTGACAATCAGGTGCGATCCAACGCAAGCTGTCATCGTCAAGTTCGATTGTATTGATTGGCTCCATCATCCCCATCCACTGGCCTGGCCGCTGAACTGCTTCGCCTTCTGCATGAAACGACTCGCTTAACTTCTCTCATCAGGTTCACGCCTTAGCGGAGAAGCGCAAGTCTGGGCTCCCTCCCGCTTCAGAACACGCCGAACTATAAGCGGCGCCTTCGAAAACGAAAAATATGAATCATCCGATCAACTGAGATAGCGGTCGCGTCGCATGTCCTTTACACTAGAAATTCGAGCATGCCCTCTAAATGCAAGGGAATTTCATAGTGCAAGCATGGCGCAAAGAACTGCGTAAACAGGTCCTGATAGTAGGTTCGGTTTGCCTATTTGGTTATTCCATTGGTCAACTTCTGCCCGCTCTTATCCTGCTTATAGGCAGTTACGTCCTATTCAATCTGGTTCAACTGCACCGCCTGACGAAATGGCTTGCGAAAGATCATGCCTCGGACCGGTCAGCACCTCCAGAGGGTTTTGGCCTGTGGGGCGGAGTATTCGACGGCATTTACCGCCTACAAAAACAGGAAAGACGGGCCAGTGCCTACTTGGAAAATATCGTTAACAAAGCACAAGAATCGTCTGCAGCGCTCGAAATGGCAATCATCATGGTTGACCGCCATAACAAACTCGACTGGTGGAACAAGGCCACAGAGTCTTTGTTGGGACTGCGCTATCCGGAAGACAGGCTACTGCCTGTGACAAATTTGATACGTGATCCAAAATTCACCGAATATTTCAGCAGAAACGTCTATGATGAACCGCTCCACATCAATTCGCCAGGTGACAACGGCAAAAGACTGGAGATTCAAATTGCACTCTTTGGAGAAAATGAGCGACTGATTATTGTTCGGGATATCTCTCAACTTCATCGACTCGAACTGATGCGAAAAGATTTTGTCGCCAACGTTTCCCATGAACTTGGCACTCCAATCACCGTGATCAGGGGTTACCTTGAAGCGATAATAGAAAACATCTCGGATCTCGACAGTAAATGGGAGAAGCCGATGATCCAGATGCATCAGCAATCATCCCGCATGGAAAACATTGTCAAGGACTTGTTGATGTTATCCGCGCTAGAAACCGGCACTCTATCAAGAAAACAAAGCTCATTCGCCCTGATTCAACTTCTGTCTGAAATTGTCAACGACGCCAGACAAATTTTTGCTCAACAGGATCACCGCTTCAGTCTCAGTTGCGATGAAAACATCGAATTTGTTGGGGATCGTGGTGAAATCTACTCCGCGATCTCTAACCTCGTCAGCAACGCCGCAAAATACACACCACATCAGGGCAAAATTGAAATCCTGATTCGCCTTTCCGAAGACTTTCTAGAAGTCCGTATTGGAGATAATGGTCCCGGGATTGAAGCTAAGCACCTACCAAGACTGACTGAGCGGTTCTATCGGGTAGATGCCAGTCGCTCATCAGAAACCGGCGGCACGGGGCTCGGGCTTGCAATAGTTAAGCACATCGTAAATCGACATGACGGAGAACTGACAATTTCCTCTGAAGTTGGCAAGGGCAGTCGCTTTAGCTGCCGATTCCCGCTCAGCAGAGTTAAAACCGAAGGCATTGGCATAGCAGAAGCAGATGAGATGACCGAAACTCCGGCTACCTTCATGGATAATCTCTCTAAAGCCCCCCGGCACTGACGATACCCGCCATTAGCCACAGACTTAAGCGCCCTTCAAGCAGTTCTAGAATCGCTCTGCAAAAACTCTAAATAACCAAAAATATTTGCTGTCTATAAAGTCGCGCTGCTGATACTGGGGAAATCGCTTTGTGTCATGGCATCGAAGGTCTTACCATTTCGTACCATGAAATCGAGCATGCCTTCACGAAGTGCAGTTGAGCTGAATTGAACAAATGGTACTTGGTAAGCTTCCATCAATCCGGACAGCACGCACCAACCGGGCAGCAGCAGGTCTCGCCGAGCCTCTTTCAGCCCCGCCAGCTCCTCATGTTCGGCAATTGTGTAAGCTAGAAGGGGCTTCAAGTCACGGAGAGCATTGAGGGAAACAATTCCTGCCGGATCCCCTTGTTCCTGACAGATTGCCGCCAGCATTTTCACTGTTCCGGAGGAGGCATATGCCTGCTTCCATCCACACCGGGCAACACCCGGTGCAATTGCAGCAAATACTTCGATAGCTGCTTGCCGGCCGGCGTCCATCGCTAAGAGGATCGACTCAGTGTCAGGACTGACATCGGAAAAAAAGTGGTCGCGCCATGAGACACTGCCAATCAGAAGACTGTCTGTCAGCAACCGTTGATGATGACTGCCAACTATGACCTCCGTGCTGCCACCGCCGATATCTACAACCAGACGGTGAATGTCGCTACTTGGTAGTTCCGTGATTACCCCAGCGTAGATCAGGACGGCTTCTTGAACCCCTGAGATAACCGAAATTTCTATCCCGATTCCACCAGCGCTGGCGATGAACGCTTCAGCGTTGTCCGTAACACGAAATGTATTGGTACCAAGCGCCCAATACTGTTGCAAGGGATACTGCGCCATAAGATCAGCAAAACGGCGAAGACAAGCGAGCCCACGCTCGAACGCTGCCGGCGAGATGCGGCCCGTCTGGCGAACATTTTCACCCAGCTGAACTTTTTCGCTTAACCGCTCGACAATCTCGATTTTCCCTTGCTTCCATTCGCCAATCAGCAAGTGGAAACTATTGGAACCCAGATCAATACATGCGTGCATAGAAAAATCTGATTACTGTGTTAATAGGCCTAAAGTTCGATCAGAGCGGTGTCCAGACCGCAGATTATGTTTGAGATATCGACAGGTTTTAGTTGAGCCTGAGTGCAAAAGAAGCGGCATGCCGAACGCGGCGGTCATTTCAGACTTCTTCACCAAATCAGGAAAGATCAGGAATTACACTGCACTGACAAATGCAGCCGACTTAGCGTATTCTTTGACGATGGTCCGTGCCAACTTACCGCACTTACCGCAGTCAGAAGCGACACCCAGCTTTTCCCTCAATTCGGATAGGGAACTGGCGCCCTCGCGACACACGTCGCGAATCTCATGGTCAGTAACTTTACGGCAAATGCAGACGTACATTGAATGGAACCTCGTTCATAATTCAAATGCAAATGAGAATGATTGTCAACATTACTAAGATTTGTTATTTTCCGCGTCATGATACTCGCTTGAACAACACCTGTATCTTTATGAAATATCGATAATTATCTAATGAGTCCAACAACTCTTGCCAATGCTCAAGTGGGCGATGTTTGCCTGGTTACCGAAATAAAACAGAAACCGATTGAGCTGAGAAGTCGTCTCCATGCAATGGGAGTCATACCGGGAGCAAACATTAAAGTAGTCCGGATCGCTCCGCTTGGAGATCCCATGCAGATAAAAGTGGGTGGCGCACTCCTCAGCATGCGTAAGATTGACGCCCAAATAATTAAAGTACAGATCCAGTAGCTCGATGAAAAAAATTGCACTTATTGGCAACCCGAATTGCGGCAAAACTACCCTTTTCAATCTTCTAACCGGTGCACGCCAAAAAGTCGGTAACTGGCCAGGGGTCACTGTAGAGAAAAAATTTGGCTACTGCATCATGGGTAATCAGCAGGCAGAACTCATTGATCTCCCTGGTATCTATTCATTGGAGCAGGAATATCAGGGTGTCGATGAAAAAATCTCCTGCGACTTTCTTACCAATAAAGAAACGCAGCTGATTATTAACCTGATTGATGCCAGCAACCTTGAGCGCGGACTGGTCCTGACGCAACAGCTCATCGAACTCGGTGTACCCATAATCGTTGTGCTCAACATGCTAGATGTTGCTGAGCAACACGGCATTTCCGTTGACTCTCAAAAACTGTCAGAGCAACTCGGTCTGCAGGTGGTCTCAATGGTAGCCGCCCGCAAGAAGGGCATTCAAGAATTGAAAGCCGCGATGCTTGCAGCAGGCGACTCTAGTCGAGTTGCTCACCCTAGTGGCGAATCGGAGAGCAACGCTGCCGCGGCAGGCGATGTGGATCCGCTGCTGCGCCGCTATCACCGATCCAAGCAACTGCTAAACGGTGTGGTCGAGGTGAATCTAGAAAAACACTCGCTCTCCGAAAAGCTGGACCGTGTTGTCCTTAACCGCTGGCTGGGTGTCCCCATTTTCTTGCTGATGATTTATCTCATGTTCACTTTCGCGGTTAATCTCGGCTCAGTTTTTATCGATTTCTTTGACATCCTTTTCGCTGCCCTGCTGGTTGATGGAACGACATGGATACTCGAGCAACTTTCCACACCAGCACTGCTCGTGACATTGCTCGCAGAGGGTGTGGGAGGCGGCATTACTCTGGTCGCAACCTTCATCCCGGTGATTGGCTTTCTCTACCTATGCCTATCCGTGCTCGAAGATTCCGGATATATGTCCCGGGCCGCCTTTGTCATTGACCGGCTGATGGGCAGTATCGGCTTACCCGGCAATGCTTTTGTGCCTCTTATCGTCGGCTTTGGCTGTAATGTGCCGGCTGTGATGGCAACCCGGACACTGGGCAGGGACAGCGATCGTTTGATGACTATAGCCATGGCACCATTCATGAGTTGCGGCGCAAGGCTGACTGTTTACGCCCTGTTTGCGGCCACCTTTTTCCAACAGAGCGGCCAGAATATTGTCTTTGGTCTCTACTTGCTTGGCATCGCCCTCGCAGTATTTACCGGCTGGATTTTTCGGAAGCAGATGTTTCCCGCCGAAATTACTCCTTCCTTCCAGGAAATGCCTGCCTATCACGCCCCGATTGCTCGTAACATATTCTTAACCACCTGGTTCAGGCTCAGGGGGTTTCTGGTACGCGCCGGCAGAACGGTAATCGTCGTGGTCATTGCCCTCAGTTTTCTTAATTCGCTAGGAACTGATCTAAGCTTTGGAAATGAAAACTCTGAAAAATCCGTGTTGAGCGTTATTGGCAAATCCATCACTCCAGCTTTTGCACCACTCGGTATCCAAGCAGATAATTGGCCAGCGACAGTTGGTCTCTTTACCGGAATGTTCGCCAAAGAAGCTATCGTAGGGACTCTTGATGCGCTTTATACCGAACAGGAAAACCACGAAAGCTCCGCCCCACCCGACCTGTTGGCGGCGGGCAACACTGCAATTGCCTCGATCAGAGCAGAATTTCTGGCGCTCGCTGGCAGTCTTACTGACCCGCTGGGCATTTCAATCGGAGACGTTAGCGATCTTCAGGCAGTGGCTGAGGAACAGGAAGTGCAAAGCAGCACCCTGACTAACATGGCGAGCCTCTTCGGCAACCCCTTCGCCGCCTTCTGCTATCTGGTTTTTGTCCTGCTTTACGCGCCTTGCGTGGCAGTTCTGGGGGCGGTAAACAAGGAGGCCGGCCTGCACTGGACAATTCTAGTTTTCAGTTGGAGTACCGGTCTAGCTTATATCACAGCGACCGTGGTTTACCAGATCGGCACCTTTAGCGACCACCCATTGTTTTCTTCTTTATGGGTTGCATCTATGCTGCTGATTTTGTTTGTTTTCATCAACAGTCTAAAACGCCTATCTAGCAGGATGGTGCCCAAGAATCTGATTCAGGCTGTACAGATCTGACGGAGCATTTGCTGCGACCTCGCAGATATATTCTGCATGCTCCGGAGCAATACAGGAGAGCAATTTGTCAGCGCAAGCGCAAGCCCCATCCCAGTCCGGCACCTGGCGAATGTTCATAGCAGGGTTTCTTCTGCTAGCAGTAGTCAAAACTTTTCTGGCATTCAAACTTGATCTGTACAGCGACGAGATCTTCTACTGGCTGGCCTCTACAGAGCCCGCTTTAGGGTACAGTGATCTGCCCTTCATGACCGCTCTGCTTGTCCGTCTTGGCAGTACTCTGGCGGACGGAAGTGCACTGGCAGTAAGATCCTTATTTCTGGTGATGGGCAGCGCTGTGCCATTCCTTGTTTATTGGCTGGCTTATCCGATCACCGGCAAGCAGGCCGCGCGGCAGTCTGCGCTGATTTCGCTTTGCCTTCCCCTAGGCGGGTTTCTTGGACTTCTTGCAGTACCTGACGTCCCGTTAATCTGCTTTGGCTTAATTGCGTTAGGAGCATTTGAGCGTGCCCTGCGAACCAACTCGGCTTTTTTCTGGATACTGACAGGCCTGTCCACCGCCTGCGGACTCAGCACGCACTATCGATTTGTTTTATATCCACTCGCTGCACTAGGATTTCTATTTTCTACCCGCCGTTCCAGAGAGCATTTCCGCAATCCCTACCTCTACCTCGCCATGATGATCGCTGCCATAGGTCTGGTGCCAATGATATGGTTCAACCTAAACAATGAGTTAAGCGGCGCCAGTTTTCATCTGGTTGAGCGACACCCTTGGGAGTTTCAAACCAGCGGGCTGCTGCACATCTTTAAGCAAGCAGGACTGGTTACGCCACCCCTTTATGTGTGCCTTCTCCTGACTCTGATCCGGCTCTTCAAAGAGGCTCAGCGGAAGGAAGATGCGGCCCTCTTGTTCAGTGTGTCCATCACCAATTTGATGGTCTATATGCTCCTGGCTCCGTGGACCGACGCGAGCAGCACATCTATCCATTGGCCCCTATCTGGGTATTTCCCTCTGATGGTCGCACTACCGGGCACCCTAGTTCAGATCGGCAATTGGATTGAGCAGCGCACTGTAATCAGCGCGAACGGCGCGATTCGTATGATGTTGGCGCTGGGCTTCGCCGGTACGCTTACCGGGTTGACTGGGGTTGGTTCTCAAGCCTATCAGGAACAGCTGCAGCCAGTTTTGGGAAAAGGCGTTCTTTCCAACAAGATGGCCGGATGGAAATCCTTCAGTGAGCACACCCGTCAAGTGCTGCAGAGCGAGTTCTCTGATAAACGCCCTCTGCTGATTACCGACAACTACTATACGGCAGCCCAGCTACGGTTTGCCGGATTCCCGGACAAGGTGATAACCTTGGATAAGGATAAATCCGTTAGAGACG